>JAAEQG010001581.1 GCA_024231775.1 bacterium | reverse complement strand
GCCTCGGAACAGCCCGCGTAGTAATCGAAGGAACCGTTGGGGGTAAGCAGCACCGTCTGGTCAGCCAGATCGAGACCGCCGGAGAACTCCTCGGTGAAGTAGTCGGGAATCTCCGGGGTAGTGAAGCTGTAGCACAGACCGCCGTTATCGTCGAAAGTAGAGTTACCGGCTTCGTCGAAGGCATCGGCGGCGTAGAAGTAGGTCTGATTGTCCTGCAGGCCGGGGACATTGACGATTGCGGGATTGGCGTACCCGGCCCCCTCCGCGGTTCCGGTGAGGGCTGCACAAACCAGGCCATAGCGTACCGCGCCGCGCACGGATTCGTCGGCGGTAATGCTGACAGTAGCGCCGCGGGGTTGCACGTCGGTGGTCTGCACGTCGGAGATGGTGGGCGACTGGCAGTCGACGACGGCGGTATCCACGACGGGCACATTGACTCCGCCCTGGCCGTCACTGGCATCGATGTACGTAGCCGTCGCGGTCTGCCCATGGGCTACTTGCAGTGTACCGTCCTCGGCGAGGACTGACCCGGCTGCGGTGGGAATGGTGCCGGTGAAGATCGCGGTGTCCGGTCCGGTTTCGGTGAGCACAACCGTTTCGGAATCGCTTCCGGCGGTGACCGTCACATTGGCGCTCCCGTTGGCGCCGAGGTCGCCGTCGCGCATCTCGATTCCGACGCTGTCGCTGCAACTGTACGCGCCCTGGTCGAGGGCCACGACTCCGATGGAACCGGGACGGAGGAACGCTTCGATCTCGGAATGGATCAGGTGAATGGGCACGCCGCGGTTTGGGCAGTTGGCGCAATGGTGCAGGGCGATGACCTTGTGGCTGGAGCGGGCCAACACCGGCGAACCTGAAGACCCACCTTCGGTGTCCGCATAGTAGCCGACGTCGTTATAACCCGATCCACTGCAAGGCGTCTCGGAGGTTGAATACACACGGGCGATTCCGCCGGTGTCGCTGGAGTGCGTGCTGAAGATGGTGAACTCTTTGGCCCTTCCGTCGGGGTGACCGACGATGTAAATCTCCTCGCCCACCACCGCGACGCGATTGTCAATCTCCAGAAAGCCGTGCGCCGCCGAGGGGCTGCCCGACGCGTCATCGACCTGGAGCAGGCAGTAGTCCAGGTCAGCGTTGTCCTGGATGAAAGTCCCCCCTGAGTAGACCGTTCCAATGAAGCAGTCCGCACAGTTCGGGGTGGAGCAGGTGGGAGCTTCGCCCATGAAGTCGAAGTCGGTGTTGAGCGCGGCGGAGGCAGAGGAGATGCAGTGTTCGTTGGTAATCAAGTGGTCATCGGCGGAGACCAGCCAACCGGTGCAGAACCCGCTGCCGCTGGTGAGCAGACGGGCCACGGCGCGCCCCCGGTCATACTCGGTCGGGTGAGACGTTTCGTAGCACTTGGCGTTCTCCTTGTCGTCGGTTCCGCAGATGGCCCGGGTCCCGCCGACATGAGCAAACCCGGCGACATACTCATCGATGAGGAATCCCGACCCCCGCCTGGAGCCCACGGCGACGAGTTCCAGCAAGATCGTGTCCCCTTTGAGGTGTCTGGCCCAGAATGTCCCGGCGTTCATCTTCCCGCGACCGGACATGGTGTAGGTCTGAAGCCCATCCGGGTCGGAGACGATGAGGTAGTCGTCCGGCCCGAGATCGAACTCGACGAAGTGCACCGCGAGATAGGTAGCCCCCGGGTGGTGAAGCTCGTGCTGCCAGACCACGTCGGCAGCACTCTTGGCGGCGCCCGCATAGTCCTTGGGCGGTTGGATGGTGACGGAGATGTGTTCGCCGACCTGAACCTGTTGAGCCTCCGAAACCGCACCCATCTGGGCGAAGGCGCCCAGCGCCAGAAGCATGAAGCGTCGTAGTTGCCCGCAGCGCATGTCGTGTTCCTCCTCGTCGGGTTTGATGAGCCAACCGGAGCGTACTCAGCTATCGTCTCTGATTCCATGGCGCCGCCGCGCCGTCTACTCTCCGGAGTAGCTGGACTGCAATACAGCAAAGTCAGCCAAGTCCACGTCGTCGTCCTGATCGAGGTCCGCACACGCACAGTCCGTCGGCAGGGCGGCGGCGGGGCCGGCGTAACAGGCCTCGAAGATCGTGTAGTCGAACAGGTCGATGACCGTGTCGCCGTTGAGATCGCCGCCGGAGAGTTGCCTGGCCCAGATCTCGATGTCGTCGAGGTTCCACCCAGGGTAGGTCACGGTGTCGTCAGTCGGCCCCATGCCCCAGCGCAGCATCACCGCACCAGCCCCATCCGCCGTAGACGAGATGTCATGCGTGTCCAGGGACCACGCGGCGTCATTGATATCCGTGGGGCCGTTCTGCCACAACGGAGTCCAGTCGACACCGTTGGTGGAGACCTCGAGGGTGGCGTGATCGTATCCGAATTCTTCGACCCCCAGCCACCGGTGGAAGCGCAGCTCGGTCTCGACCATGTCTGTGCAGTCCAGCGGGGCGGTGGTCAGATAAGCGGGGGTGAGCATGTCCGAGCTGTAGTCACCCTCCAGGTTGTACGCGTAGGCGTTGCTGCCCGTGTAGCCGCCAGACGGGTCACCGTTGTGCGATCCGCCACTCGTGGGCACGCCGTACTCCCAATCCTGCTGGGTGGACCAGCCGGGATCAGCATCCATGGAGAAACCGTAGACCAACTGCGGCGGACTCGCGGCGGCGGAGACGTCAATGGACACCGTCGCGACGTTGGAGTCCCCGCCATCCGGAGCTACGCCGCCGTCGTTGGCCTTGAACCGGAGAAGGTCCGATCCCCCATAGCAGGGATACGGAGCGTACTCGACCTGGTTGCCGCCGCCGATCAGGGTGTACGGAACAGCGCTGATGATGCCTGCCGCAGGATCGGTGAGGGTGGCGTGTTGAGGCAATTCGGTAATGACGAAGTCCAGCGGACCGGGCGTCCCGTCGTCACTGGCGCTCAGGGTAATCGCCACCGGGACGTAGATGCTGGTCCCGGAGTTTCCGCCGTAGGCGACGGGGGGCGTCGGCCCGGCGAGGTCGCAGAAATCGATCACCGCTTGGAGCAGGTCAGCCCGGTCAGCGGCTGGGGCAACCGCCTCGAAGGGGAAGCCCCAAAAGGTCGTGTGATAGGTCCCGCTGTCCTTGCTGACCGCGGCGTTACCCTGATTGCCCACGAAGGCCACTTCGGCGGTGGCATCGGGGTTGACGGTGTCGCTGTAGTTGCTGAACGGATAGGAGAGCGTGTACGGTCCGAAGCCGGTGAAGAAGGTCCCGGCGCCCGTGACCGTCGTCTGGTCCACGTCACTGCTCACGGAGGACACCCCGAGATACCCGGAGATGAAGGCGGTCAGTCCACGGTCGTAGAAGTAGTCCTGCCCATTGATGAACAGGCAGCCGCCGCCGTCGAGGAAGCTGCCCAACGCAGATTCACCCGCCGACCCGGGACCGGCGGTTCCACCGAACTCGTCACCGGTGAACCAGATCACCAGCCCGTACGGCGCCAGCGTAGCCGCGTCGGGCTCGCTGTCGCTGTTGGCGGTGTCCCAGAGATCATAACCATATCCGAGGCTGGTGAGGGCGGCGGTGTAGTAGGAGCGCACGTCCGGATCGTTATCATCGTCGTCCACCAGCAGGATATCCGGGCCGTCCGGGGTGGTGAACGCATAACATGCTCCGCCGTTGTCGTCGGTCGCGCGGTTCCCAGCCACATCCTCAGCCTCTACAGTGTAGAAGTAGGTGAACTGCTCATCCAGGACGCTCAGCTCAATGGAGTGAAGAGTAGTGGGGACGGACTCGGATACGGACTGGGCGAGCGCAGCGCAAGACGCACCGTATCGCACCGTACCGATGGTCGGTTCGTCAGTCTCGAAGGTCACCGTGGCGCCGTGCGGCTGAACGGAGCTGGTGGCGACGCTGGAGATCACCGGGAAGACGCAATCGACCAGGGCGTCATCGGTCAGCACAACGTTTACCCCGCCGACTCCGTCGTCCGCATCTGTATAGGTAACGGTCAACGAATCGCCATCGCCGATCAACAGCACCCCGGCGGCATCAGTCTCGCTCAGTGGAATGCTGCCGACGAACGTTCCGGTCGCGAGACCGGTCTCGGTCAGAGTCACCGCCTCGCCGCCCGGTTCCGAGTCGGAGACGATCGTCACCCCAACGGTGTCGAGTGCCTGGTTGTCGGCGTTCAAACCGCAATCATCGACCTGGATCACCACGGAACCGTCACAGGAATAGCTGCTGCGGTCGAGGACCACGCGCCCGGTCTGCGGGAACGGAGCATCACACTCGTCCGGAATCCCGTTGCTATCGCAGTCCTGGCAGAGGGGTTCTCCGCCCGGACATGCAGCGATGTCGCAATCGTCCGGCGTTCCATTCTCGTTGCAGTCCGACTCACACTCGTCGGGAACCGCGTTGCTGTTGCAGTCCGCGCTCGCCCCACAGCCCGGAATGTCACACTCCCCTCCCGAGGTCCCGCAATCGACGTCACACCAGTCGGCGATCTCGTTGAGATTGCAGTCCGCGTAAGCGGCGAAGGCGTTGACGATCCCGTAACCACGCACGTAGAGCGGATCGTACGTACCGTTGGCCACATAATCGCCGGCGGTGTCGAACAGGTGGGCGCGCATCTCCTCGACCGACCAGTCCGGCGCCGCCTGGATCAGACAGGCCAAGGCACAGGCCACGACCGGCGTGGACAAAGATGTCCCATCCGCGGTCGTATAGGTCGAGGTGCTGCTGGGGGACACGGTGTGCGTCGAAACCCCGCGAGCCAGCAGCTCCGGCTTGATCCGCCCGTCGGCGGTGGGTCCATCCGAGCTGAAAGAAGCGATCGTGCCCACGCTGTTCACCGCGCCGCAGGTGATCACGTCAAACCCGTCGGATGGGGCGATCAGCGACGACGTGGCTGGATTGGAGTCGTGGTACTCGTTCCCCGCGGCGTTGCTGTGATGGACCCCGTGCGAGGTTAGCAGGTTGATGGCAATGGTGGTCACCGCGGTCAGTCCGTCGAGGTCCGCCTGGGTGTACCAGTCGATGTAGCCCAGCGAAGCGGTGCTCATGTCCGCCCCGTTGGCTTCGATGAACTGGAGTCCGGCAACGTAGTTGTCCTCCTCCGCGGGGTACTCGTCGGTGGTGTCTTCGGTCTTGCACAGGATGAACGAGGCGTCGTACGCCCCGCCGACCAGATCTCCGGGCTGATAGGCTGCCAAGCACCCCAGAATCATGGTTCCGTGGTCATGCTGACTGGAGGGATCGCCCACCTCCATGCCGGCGTTGGAATCGTTATCCACGAAGTCGTATTCGGCGATCACGTTCACCGGCTTGGCGGCGTTGTTGAACGCCACGTGGTCGCGCCGGAAGCCGGTATCCAGAATCCCGACCACGACGCCGTCGCCCGTGTAGCCCAGGTCGTGCAGTTCCACCAGGTTGATCTGTTCGAGCTGGGCGGTCGCCGCACCATAGTCAACCGCACGCGAACCTCCGCGACCGGCTGTGGAAAAAGGCCCGGCGCCGATATCCTGGACATTCAGGTGCTTTATTCTGCGAGCCCGGGCCACCGGTTGAAGCTTGGTCACGCAGGTTAGATCGGCGATGCGCTCGAGCTGGTCCCGGGTGGCCAGCACACTCACCGCGTTGACCCATCGACTGGTGACGTGGACGCGGGCGCCGGTGGCCTGTACCTCATCGATGTAGGCTTGCACCACGGGCAGATCGTGAAAGTCGAAGAGCGGCTTACCCTCGCGGGCGCGGGTTCCGCGCAGCGCCCGCCGCTGAATCGCCCGGGCGTTGTACCCCGAAGCAACGCGCTCGATGGCAGCCTCGTAGTCTCCCGACGAACGAAGCCCCTTGTCGCCGAAGAAGACCCAGGCTTTGACCGGGGTCTTGGCGAGGTCCACCTCTCTCAGCAGTGTGGGGTGCAGCTTGGCAGAAACCGACGCCTGAGCGATCCCCGGCGAAGGCGCAGTCGAAGCCGGCGAAGACTCCGCACCGAAGGCCACAGCCAATACTGCCAAAGCCACCCAACGAAACGAAGATTGAAACGACATATTGCCTAATCTCCCAAACCACGACTGTATTCACGGCGGGCATCGCCGACGGCCCCATATTAGTCGTTTCTTGTCAGTAGATGAAAGAGATCGTTAGGCTGAACACCTCAAGGCGTGCATGACTGTAAGGAATGAAGACAGGACGGATTGTGGTGCACAAGGTGATGTGCGGGCTGTGGATGTGAGGCACCACCCCACCCGCGCAAAAACACGGTGCCCCCGCAGGGGGGGGCACCGAACCGCGTGTTGCCCTTTCTACCTTGTGCTCACCCAAACTGGAACACGTCCAGCCTCACCATCAAACCTAGCAGAACGGGGGACGAGAATCTATTGGGGAATCCCCGGAGACAGTGTTGCCCAGGCGGTAGCGGAAGAAACCGTCGATAGGACTGGACGACACACGCCGCCACTCCTCACGCGGAGATCCGCAGTGATTGCGCTGAGTAGCCGTGCTCGGCGCGAATCACGCGGGAGGCGTCCCGAACCTGCGTTGCCCTGACGTTTGACGGATAGCCTCGCACGCCGGTATCGTGTTAATCGCGGTGCACCTCAACCGCACGTAGCGCAGATGACATCTCTCGGAGGATCGAACCATGGATGATGCAACCCCAACGCGATGTGCACATTGCCGAACGAAGAAGTGCGTCAGCGGGAGGGACTGCCTCGGCGACGCCGAGCACCACGGAACGCTGTACGACGTGGAGGGAGTAGCACAGCTACACCGCGCAGCCGCCGCCATCGAGAGTCGCCACTACTGCCGCGAACCGCGGATACGCGAAGTGATGCTCCTCGCCGAGGAACTGGGCTTTCGCAAGTTGGGTCTGGCGTTCTGCGTCGGGCTGGCGGAGGAGGCGGAGACCATTGCTCGAATCCTCGGCAGCAAGTTCGAGGTCGTATCGGTTTGCTGCAAGGTGTGCGGGATCTCCAAGAAGAAGCTCGGCCTGGAACAGATCGATCCCCAGAAGGACCACGAGACGATGTGCAATCCCGCCGGGCAAGCCCGAGTGCTCAATGAAGCCGGAACGCAGCTTAACATCCTTTGCGGACTATGCGTGGGGCACGACGCCATCTTCAGCATGGCCTCGAGAGCACCAGTGACGACACTCATCGTCAAGGATCGCGTGTTGGCCCACAATCCCGCCGGGGCGCTCTACAGCCGCTACCACCGGCGAGTCCTGCTGCCTGAGGGTAGCTGAACGGCGCGAGCGTGTTCCACCGCCGTCCCGTATCACGTCATGCACACCACGTTGCGTCACTCCAGATTACCGCTACGATCCATCCGTTCGGCGCGAAGGATGCGCGGCGAGGTGTCTCTTCCGCGGGGGCGATAGTTGCTCGATGGCGACGAGTAGTACGCGAACGAGGTCGGTCGCAGCCGCGCTGGGGCTGATCGCCCTCACCGCGCTCGCTTACTGGCCGGTCTCCGATTGTGGGTACATCTGGGACGACAACCACTACGTCACCCAGAACCCCACGCTGAGCGACACCGACGGTTTGCGGCGAATCTGGTCCGAGCCGGGAGCAACCCCCCAGTACTACCCGCTGGTGTTCACCAGCTTCTGGGTCGAGCACCACCTCTGGGGTACGAATCCCTGGGGATACCACATCGTCAACGTGTTGCTGCATGGGGTGGGCTCGGTTCTGGTGTGGCGGGTGCTGCGACGGCTGGGCCTGCCGGGAGCCTGGGTGGCGTCGGCGATCTTCGCCGTACACCCGGTCCACGTCGAGTCCGTCGCGTGGATCACCGAGCGCAAGAACGTGCTCTCCGGCGCCTTCTACCTGGCGGCTGCTCTGGCTTATCTGCGCTTCTGCGGAATCGGAGATGCGCCGGAGCGGATCCGGGAGCGCGATTGGCGGTTCTACGGGTTGGCGGTGGCGCTGTTCATAGCCGCCCTGCTGAGCAAGAGTGTGACCGCTTCGCTTCCGGCGGCGCTGGTGCTGATCTTGTGGTGGAAGCGTCGGTTGAGCAGAAGCGACGCCGCTCCGCTCCTCCCTATGTTCGTCCTGGGGGTGGCGATGGGGGTTTTCACGGCGATGATGGAGAAGTACCACGTCGGCGCCCAGGGCGAAGACTGGTCGACCCCGCTGGCGCATCGCTCGCTGATCGCCGGTCGAGCCGCGTGGTTCTACGTCGGCAAACTGTTGTGGCCTGCAAACCTGACCTTCATCTATCCGCGCTGGTCGATCAACCCAGGCGATGTCTGGTGGTACGTTCCGCCGGTGGCGGTGCTGGCACTGCTCGTGGTGCTGTTTGTGCTGCGCGAGCGGATCGGTCGCGGTTCGCTGGTCGCGGCACTGTTCTTCGGCGGGACTCTGGTTCCGGCGCTGGGGTTCATCGACGTGTACCCATTTCGCTACTCGTTCGTCGCGGACCATTTTCAATACCTGGCCAGCCTGGGTCCCATCGCGTGGGTGGTCGCCGCGGGAGGGTCGGCGTTCGGGATGGGACGGGGCCATGGCGAAGATGGAGGCTTGACCGTCCGGCGTCGTACCATCGCCAGGAGGATCGGCTGGGCGGCGAGCGTTGTGGTGCTCGTCTTGCTCATGGTGCTCACCGGTCGCCAGTGCAGGATCTATCGGGATCAGGAGACGCTCTGGCGAGACACGCTGGAGAAGAACCCGGCGGCGTGGATGGCCCATCACAATCTGGCGACCATCCTCTCTGAACGGGGGCACACCGCGGAAGCCATCGCCCATTACACCCAGGCGCTGTTGGTGAAACCGCGCTCCTTCGAAGCCCACAACGGACTGGCGATTGCGTTGGCCAGAGTCGATCGGCTCGACGAAGCCATCACCCACTTCACCCGGGCGGCTGAGCTTCGGCCGGAGGACGCGACTCCGCATTACAACCTGGGGCACGCCCTGGTGAAGCATCAGCGCGACGCCGACGCGGTCGATTCGTTGCGCACGTCGCTGCGGATAGAGCCGAACCACGCCAACCGCCACGTCGAACTGGGGCAGGCCCTCGCTCGTCTGGAGCGCAAGGACGAAGCCGCCAAGGCCTACCAACAGGCGCTGGCGATCGATCCGGCTCATGCCGGGGCTCTCCGCGATTTGGTGCGCCTCTCCCGCAAGCCTGCAGCGGATCGCGGTGAAAACCCGTAACAGTTCCGGCGGGGGCTTGTTCATCCCCACTCGCTTGCGCTCGTGGCTCGGATGGAGTTGCTTGTGCCCGTGACGGATCGAGTCGCCGGGTGCCATGCTCACCCCGAAGGGTGCGATCGATATCGAATCCAATAGACATGCCCATCAAGGGTCAAGATGCCGCATCTTTACTGGCGGTGGGGCCGCGACTAGTATTGGATCGTGATAGAGTTTCCGCCACTCTTGAACCTGCGACTTGGCGGAGCGTAGCGGCGCTCCGGGCGCGGTCCACTGACCGGGCTTGGTTGTCAAGCCGACGCTCAGGAGAACCATGACCTTCGTCAGACCAAACGCATCCGCCGGCGGCGAGAGCGCTGCGGCCGTCGATTTCCAGGGACCGGACCAAGGCGAGGCGGCTGGTGCGCCGGGCGGCGGTCCGGTCATATCGGAAATCGAGAGCGCCCAGCCCCATACCGGCTCTGGCGTGTGCCGGGATGTTGTCTGGGGGCTGATCATCTTCATCGTGGCCCTGGTGTTGCGTGGCGTCTATCTCTACCAGGTTCGTTCGTGTCCGTTTTTCGGCCACGAGATCATGGACCCGCAATACCACCGCCAATGGGGCGAGGCGATCGCCGCGAGTGAGACTTTCACCGACGGGCCGTACTTTCGCGCCCCGTTGTACCCGTGGGTCCTGGGTGCGGTCTACCGGGTATTCGGCACCTCGGATCTGGCGCCGCGGATTGTCCAGATCGTATTCGGGTCAGTCAGTTGCGTGGTGATCTACCTGATCGGGCGGCGGGCGTTCAGCCGACGAGTCGGCATTCTGGCGGGTCTTTCCTCCGCGACTTACTGGCTGTTCCTCTACTTTGAGGCGGAGTTGTTGATCGCCTGGCTGGCGATGTTTCTGGATCTGCTGCTGGTGTGGATACTGCTGCTGACGGGGGATCGGCGCAACCCGTGGCTCTGGCTGCTGACTGGGATCCTGTTGGGGTTGTCGGCCTTGGCCCGACCGACGATCCTACTGTTCGCTCCGGCCGTGCTGATCTGGCTGGCGGTTCTGCATGGATCGAACCGGCGTCGAGTACTTGGCTATGGGGCGTGTTTCGTCCTGGGGATCACGCTGCTCATCGCCCCGGTGACCGTGCGCAACCGCGTGGTGGGCCATGATCTGGTGCTGATCTCGTCGGCCGCAGGCGTGAACTTCTTCATCGGCAACAACCCGGGCTCCGACGGCATGACGGCCATTGTGCCGGGGACGCCGGCGAAGTGGTGGCCCGGATACTACGCTCAAATCGAACGGGCGGAGAACGCCATGGGGCGCACGCTCAAACCCTCCGAGGTGTCGCAGTACTACTGGTATGAAGCCTTCAAGTTCATGCAGAAGCAGCCCAGGGAAGCAGCGGCCCTGTTGCTCAGAAAACTGGGCGTGTTCTGGAGCAAGTGGGAGGTCTCCAACAACCAGGACATTCGCTTCGTCACGGACAACTTCGCCCCGGTGACCAGGTTCCTGCCGTTGACCTTCTGGGCGGTCGGATCGTTTGGCCTGTTGGGGCTGCTGATCAGCCTGGGACAGGCTCAGCGACTTTTCCCCCTGTGGGGGTTTGTATTAGTCTACACGGTGGGGGTGGTAGCCTTCTTCGTGACCGCTCGGTACCGTCTTCCGGTAGTGCCTGTCCTGATGGTGCTGGGTAGCCAAGCCGTGTTTTGGTGCCTCGACGCGATCCGGTTCACTCGGAGGCGGTTCGTGGTAGTGGCGGTAGTCGTGCTGGTTCCCGCCGCCATCCTGGTGTCACGTGTTCCGAAAGGGGTCGAAGCCGGGGTTGCCCAGAGCCACAGCGCAGCGGGGATCGTCCTGGCTAGTCAGGGCAGAAACGCCGAAGCGGAGGAGTATCTTCTAGAGTCGGTGAGGCTATTCCCCGCCCTGCCCGGTAGTTGGTTCACCCTGGCCATGATCAAGTTGCAGCAACAGGATCTGGCACAGATGGAGCATTACCTGAGGCAGACGCTCAAGTTCGATCCGGCGTACCCGGAGGCCCGCAAGCATCTCGGTTTCGCTCTGGCCCGGCAGGAGAATCTCGACGGCGCCATCGAGCAGTTCGGCATAGCCCTGGCGTCGTCGCCGGACGACTCCAGGCTCTATGCGAACTTTGGCGGAGTATTGATCCAACAGGGACGGATCGCCGAGGGGCTGGAGATGCTGCGTAAGGGCGTTCGGTTGGACCCAGGCGTCGCCCGCAAGTTTGAGTCGCTGGCGCGGACGCTTATTCAGGCCCGCCGGTTTGCCGACGCGCTGCGGGTTCTCGAGGCGGGAGTGGCGGGATCCGCCAAGGATGCTAGCCAGTTGACACTGTTGGCTCGACTACTGGCCACCTGTCCCGACCCTGATCTGCGCAACGGTCCCCGATCCTTGCGGTACGCGCAGCGAGCCTGCGAATTGACCGGGCGAGCGGACCCGACCGCGCTAGACGCCGTTGCCGTGGCTCACTTCGCAGTTGGGCAACTGGACAAGGCCATCGAGACTGGACAACGGGCGGTGGAACTGGCCACCCAGCAGGGTGACTTGCAGTTGGCTGACAGGATGCGAAAACGACTGCAGCATTATGAGTCTAAGTTAGCCTCGCCCGATTCGGACCACGATACCCGGGGCAACGCCCCGTGATTCGCTGACCGCACGTCTCCAGGATCGGCAACGTGCGGGGCATCCTGGCACACCGCGTTCGCCAACCCCGCACCTGCACGAAGCCTATGGCGAGCTCGCAGCTTGGTGGGTGGCCAAGGGTGATGCGACCGTCGCCGAGGGCCACGCCCGGCACGCCGACCAGCTTAACCCCGCCGACGCCAAGGGACACGACACCCTGGCTGCGGCGTATGCGATCGCCCG
>JAAEQG010001580.1 GCA_024231775.1 bacterium | reverse complement strand
TATAGAGAACTGCTGTTGACGTTCATCCACTCAGACCACTCCACACTATTCGCGGATGGACCTCATCTTTCGCGGCGACAGCGGATTCTGCCGCTGGCGGATGATGCGATGGTGCGACCACAACGGAGCGTATTGCGTTCTCGGCCTGCCCAGGAACGCGCGGCTGGCGCATGGCCCAGCCATGGACCGTCCCCGCCGAGAGGAACCATAAACGTACATGTGACAAGCAGCGCCTATTGGGCGCGATCGGATACGCCGCCGGCTCGTGGGACCGGACCCACCGCGTGATCGTCAAGGCTGAGCATTTCGAACGTGGCACCACCAGGCGCTGCCGTCGCTGCTGCCTGCGAAACTGTGAACGGTTACAGTGCTTATCGCCAAGGACGCGATCAGCACCGGGTGGGACTGCCCGCGAGCGGAGGTGATGGTCTCGTTCCGCCCTGCAAAAGACCAGACGTACATCGCGCAGATGCTGGGCCGCATGGTGCGGAGCCCGCTGGCGCGGCGCATCCCCGGCGACGACCGGCTGAACACCGTGGACTGCCTGCTGCCGAAGTTCGACAGGCAGACCGTCGAGGCGGTCATCGAGGCTCTACGCGACGGCAGCGGCGAGGCGCCGCCGACTGGCCGGATCCTGATCAACCCGGTTGAGGTCAAGCCCAACCCTGACGTCCCGGACACGGTGTGGGAGAAGTTCGTCTCGTTGCCGTCGCAGACCCGGCCGCAGCGAGCCGCGAAGCCGGCGATCCGCCTGACCGCGCTGGCGCACGAGCTAGCGTTCGACGGGTTGCTACCAAGGGCGGGTGGCAAGGCCCATGCGGCGATGCACAAGATGCTGGATGATTTCATTACCGACCGGAAGGAGGCATTCGCGGAAAAGCGTGCATCGGTTATGACCGTAGAAGGTCGCACCGTCATTGCTGATCTGCAGAGCGGCCGGATGCAGGACAAACTGTTCCAGGCCAACGCCGATGATGCGGTGGTCGGTGACGCGTACCGCCGTACGGCGCGCATTGTCAGCCCGGACATCGCCCGCACCTACACAATGAAACGCGCGAAAGCCAAGCCCGAAGCGGAGGAAGACCTCGACGAGGCGCTGTTGGAAGCGCGCGAGGACGTGGCGGCGTTGCACCTGCTGGAAAACCTGCAAGTTCTGTTCGACGCCGATGCCACGGCTTTGTCCGATGAGTGGTGGGCTGAGTACCGTGACCGGATCAAGCAATTGTCGGATGATCGACAAGAGGCCTACCGGCAGATCGTCGCGCTGAGCACCCAGCCGCAGGATGTCGATCTGGCTCGCCCAGTGTCACGCTTCGAGCCGACCAAGGCAAGAGAACAAGACGGCTCAGAGACGGTTCTTCCAACCTACGAGCACCATCTTCTGTGTGATGAACAGAAGTCCTATCCCACCGAGCTGGGCGCTTGGGAGAAGTCGGTTCTATCGGTTGAGATGCAGCGTGAGGGCTTCAAGTTCTGGTATCGCAACCCCGACCGCCCAAGTCCCGATTCGCTGGGCATTGCCTATGCCGCGGATGACGACACGAAGATCGTGCGGCCGGATTTTGTGTTCTTTGCGGAGCAGAATGGGGGAATAGTAGCCGACATCATCGATCCACACGGATTCCACCTGGCCGACGCGCTGCCCAAACTGCGAGGCCTGGCTCGTTACGCTGAAAGTCATGCGGAGACTTACCGCCGCATCGAAGCCATTGCTGAAACAGGCGGCAAGCTGCGTGTCTTGGATTTGACCCGTGAAGAGGTCCGTCGAGCAGTGGGGAGTGCAGGAAGCGCGGAAGCTCTATACAGGAGTGCGGAAGCGTGTGACTACACATGACCTGGTCGGCTACATCGAGAATCGCCAGGAGGCCATGAACGGCAAGCATCGCTACGGGGTCAAGGCAGCATGTCGCGTGATTCCGTGGAAGGCTCCGCGCCCTGGGCTCTGAAGAGAACGGCTGGCTGCCTGGGCCTGACCTGGCTTCCGTACTCCCAGGGACAGGGACTGGATCGCATACGTGTCTCACCCGCACCGAACCTTGCGCCTCCTCGGCCGGCCTCGGCTATGGCCTTCTGCTCCGCCGGGGCATCCTGCAGGCCCAGCACGGTGCCGTAGGCGACGAGCTCGCCATCCGCGTCGCAATGTTGCCCTCTTGCGGCCCGGGGTAGACATAGCCATGGGCGCTACACTGTTGGCCCGCCCCGCGCCACGGTTTTACACCG
>JAAEQG010001579.1 GCA_024231775.1 bacterium | reverse complement strand
GGGCAGGTCGGCGGCGAGTTGGCGGGTGAGCGGGCAGCGCGGATGGAAGTGACAGCCGCTGGGCGGATTGATGGGGGATGGCACTTCGCCGGGCAAGGGAACGCGGGTCTTCTTGCGGGTCGGATCCGGCTCGGGCACTGCCGCCAGCAGCGAGAGCGTGTATGGGTGCGTCGGACGGGCGTACAAGCTCCCGGCCGGGGCACACTCGACGATCCGCCCGAGGTACATCACCGCGACGTCGTCAGCGAAATGCTCGACGACGGCGAGGTTGTGGGCGATGAAGAGGTACGACAGGCCGAGTTCCTGCTGGAGATCGTCGAGGAGGTTGAGTATCTGGGCCTGGATGGACACGTCCAGGGCGCTGACGGGTTCATCGCAGACTATGAAGTCCGGGTTGGTAGCAAGTGCCCGTGCCACGCCGATCCGCTGGCGCTGCCCGCCGGAAAACTCGTGGGGGTAGCGGTTGACATACCAAGACGCCAAGCCGACGCGATCGAGCAACTCGCACACGTGATCCCGCCTGGCTGACCGCCCCAGCTTCGTGTGGACCTTCAACGGCTCAGCCACAATCCCACCGACGGTCATTCGCGGGTTCAACGAGCTGAACGGATCCTGGAAGATCATCTGCATCCGCCAGCGCATGGCTCGCATC
>JAAEQG010001578.1 GCA_024231775.1 bacterium | reverse complement strand
TGGCAGGTGACCAATTTCGCTGAAGGTAAGGCCTTTGAGATGAACCCGGAACCGGAGAACTGGCGGGGCGCGGAACCGGATGAATACACCGCCTATGAATACATCTGTGACCTGGAATCCTTCGACCAGGAACTGGCGGACGATCCGCCGGAAGAAGTCATTGACCCGCTCATTCAAACGGCGATTGAACTGGGCGGCGTGGTCGTTGAGCAAGAGGTCGAAGCGGCAGTGGAAGTCGATCAAGCCGCGTTTCAGGCCTTGAACGCCATTGGCATCCAGGCGGAGAACTTTGACCCGACTGCCGACCCACCGCCCTTTTACGACGCGGAGACAGGCACGGCTTACTGGATCGGGATCTTCCAGCCGGACAGAGATGACCGTGAGAACTGTGTCACCAGCATCCTGTCGCTGGGGCGCAATCCTGACACGGATGAAATGGAAGCACAGCTTGCACCCTGCGTACCCGGCGACTGGGACAAAACCTATGGTGCGGCGGAATATCTCATTCAGGTTGCTGGTCACGGCGGTATCGAGCAGGTCTTTGACGCCGCTGAGGGCATGGCGCTGGCGACCGACCAGCGCGAACTATGGGAACGCGACCGTGGCGTACCACTGGAAGTGGACGCGACACAGAACATTGCGGATTACGCGCGAGAAACGTGGGAGGTGGAACTGTGAGCGTCGCTGACAGCGGAAACATAAAACGGGACTACAGTTTCA
>JAAEQG010001577.1 GCA_024231775.1 bacterium | reverse complement strand
GCCGTAGCTGCCGTTCGACGGGTTCTGCACGAACAGCACGTCGACGCCGGAGAGCTCGGCGGCGCTGAGCGTGGTCATCTGTACCGCCGTGTGCCCGGCGGCGAGGATCGGCGCTTCCTGGTCGAGGTTGCCCTGGCCGAGCACCATGTCGTAGTAGCCGACGTCGACCGCCGCGGCCGGGATGGCGGATGCGAGTACGAGCGCCAGCAGCACGCCGGCGGCTCCTGTGCGGATGGACTTCTCTCCGGACTGGATCATGGCTTCCTCTCCTCCTTGGTTGGCAGCCCCAGGGACATCGAAGGGCTGGACAGCGGATCCCGGGTCCCTGGCGGTGCCGGATGACTATGCCTCGATGATGCTCCTCTTGTCCCGTTCAGCCTGGATGCCCAGGTTGGCTGGTCAGATCGTTGATGAGCGGAGTATACCTCGGCTCCTATACGCGCCACGGCGCGAAATGGATGTACTTATCAGCTTTTTCTCTGATATACCTCTCACACCCCCCCGCCCACCCCAGGCAGACCCCTCTCCCCTGGCCGTAACAAGTTGGATAACCACGCCCCCCCCGCGAGGGGAGAGGGGTCGGGGGGGAGGGGTCTGCCTGGGGTGGGCGGGGGCGCCCGAATCATGGTCGACGCCGGGCTTCTCGATAACTATATACGAGGTTCCGATCTCCTTAGGTTTTGCACATTCCGATAGGTATTGATGAGGTTTTCAGTGAAGATTGATGAGTTTTTCCTCAAGCTTTTCCGGACGAGGACCGTTTAGTCTCTTCGCGTTGAACCAAACCAACGGCAACGACGCGCGTCGCCGACGCGGTCCATCGCCAAGTGGTGGCGCTCTTGCCGAGGAGGATCAGAGATGCCGATAACTCCAACGTATCCTGGCGTGTATGTCG
>JAAEQG010001576.1 GCA_024231775.1 bacterium | reverse complement strand
TTATGCACCAACGCCGCAAGCCGCCCCACGTGGTACACATGCTCGCCCCAGACCTCCAGGTTGTAGACGGTCTCGGGGGCACCGTGCGAGGTCATGGAAACAACGTGGGTCTCCCCGCGTAGGGTCGCAATGCGTTCGCCGACGGTCAGGTCGCCGGCGGGGACGAAGGCTTGGCGGTCGAGGGACCAGAACGGGTGGGTGGCGGTGGCGCCGATGGGGGCTGGTTCACCGGCGAGCTGCAGGTCCAGCACGTCGGCGCGAGTGTGGATGAATCGGCCGGTGACGACGGAACCGTCGCCGTCGGCGAGCGTCGGGCAGGGGGCTACGGCCGTGACGGCGGCCCAGCCGACGGTGCCCATCTCCGGCAAGTCGAGGTAGACTTGCCGGCCGACGGTCACACCTTCGGTGTCGAGCCACCGCCGGGGGCGCAGCAGGTGGGTTTCCAGGTCCGAGCCGTCGGGCTTGGTCAGCTTCAGCGAGACGGTCCGCCACATGGCCGGATCGACCGGTTCGATTGCGGCGCGGTCGGCGTCGGACAGTTCCGGGTTCCGGCCGGGCACGCGCTGGCCGAGGCGGACCTGCTGGATCGGCACGCGGGCGGAAGCCGACTCGGCGGCGCGCGGCGCGGCGGCCCGTGTCACGATACCGTCGGGCTCGGCGAACATGCCGTAGCAGAACAGGGCGCTGCCGGCCAGCAGGCCGACGACGGCGACCAGAAGGCGGAGCGTCCCGCCGAAGCATCTTCGACGGCGGAGGCCAGTGTTCACTGTCAGTGCGTTCATTGTATCAACTCAGGCGCAACAAGATTGTCCGGCCACGCCGCGATCAGCAGCATGGTCTTGGATGGGTCGAAGGCGAGAGGGGTGTTTTGTGTTGGGTCAGACATTTGGGGAGACTGCCCGTTGTGTTGTAGGGGGAGGGCGGTTCTCCGCAGCTGCCGCACGCCAGAGGTTGTGAAGGTTATCAGGGCGGCGTCCCTGGCTGCGTCTCCCTCTCCAATCCCGGGATGGACCTGGCGTATCTAGACAATCGCTGTCCCAGCCTCGTAATGGTGGTGTTCGAAGCTTGCGCAGCCGAACTTCCCTATGAAGCCTGGGGTCCGCTGGGCTTCCTTTCTTGGCGAGAAGAGACCTGCCTCGATTGCATAGTCGTAAGCCCCAGCCCCGACAGGGAACTGGGTGAGGACTCCAGAGAGATGATGATGCAGAATCCATGCCTCCGCCGTACTGAGGCACGCAAATACCCCGGATGGAAAACTTGATCTTTCGCCATTGAACACCCACACGAAGTCCGTTTCTTTATCCATCGGCATTTTCATACCTCCACCAGCGTTGAATCTGGTCTACTGCTTTTCGTATCTTGCTCTTGTGCCGCTCTACGGCCTTGCGCTGAATTGAAGTAAGAGACCCCTTGAGCGGCCTACCAGCTTGTCCAATTCGTGCTGTCGGCCCTCCTCCCTTGACGTGGAGGTGTGCGGGGGCATGTTCCCCACTACGATAGAGATTGACGACTTCAACTTGACCATCCCGCACTACAGTCTTGGGCGGCAGATTGGGTTCCGTAAGCGTGCCGCCCCGCTTTGTTCGCTTTGGGCTCTTTCCGCCGCAGCTATTGTTATGCACCAACGCCGCAAGCCGCCCCACATGATACACATGTTCACCCCAGACCTCCAGGTTGTAGACGGTCTCGGGGGCACCGTGCGGGGTCATGGAAACAACGTGGGTCTCCCCGCGTAGGGTCGCAATGCGTTCGCCGACGGTCAGGTCGCCGGCGGGGACGAAGGCTTGGCGGTCGAGGGACCAGAACGGGTGGGTGGCGGTGGCGCCGA
>JAAEQG010001575.1 GCA_024231775.1 bacterium | reverse complement strand
TCAGAGTTAATGACCGGGACGTTCCAGTCCTTTTCTCCGCACAGGATCAGCGTCGGCGTTGTGATGTTCTCCACCCGGCTGAAGGGCGACAGTTTCGCCCACAGCTCCCGGTTCTCCCACGGGAGGCCGTACTCGAACTCCCACCAGCGCTGGTACTGGTCGTGGCCGTAGTTGGACAAGTTGATGAAGGTGCCGGCCCCGGTGTAGGCCCCCTTGAACCGGTTGGTCCTGGTGATCACGTAGTTGGTCAGCCCGCCGCCGTACGACCAGCCGCCGACCCCGAGCCGGTCGGGATCGCCGTATCCCTTTGCGATCACGTAATCGACCGCCGCCATCACGTCCTCGTAGGCGATCCTTCCCGAGTCCCGCCAGATGGCCTTGCAGAAGTCCTGGCCATAGCCGGTGGAGCCGCGCGGGTTGGGCATCGCAACCACATAGCCCGCGGCCGCGAAAAGCTGGCCTAAGAAGCTGAAGCTGTGGTCGTACTGGGATTGGGGCCCGCCGTGGATCCTGAGCACCACCGGGTACCGGAAGCCCGGGTCGAAGCCCGGCGGCTTGACGATGAAGCCCCCGATTGTGGTGCCGTCCTTGTTGGGGAACCGGACATGCTCCACCTCCCCCAGCCGTAGATCGGCGAGCAGCCCGGCGTCGGTGTGGGTCAACTGCCGCAGGCCGCCGTTCTTCACCAGGAAGACCTGGGCCGGCAACTGTGGCCGCGAGACCAGTGCCGCGATCTGATCTTTGGGGCCTTTTACGTAGCTGTACACCGAGCTCTCTCCGCCGATCAGGACCTTGTGGCCGCCCCCCTTCGACGGAATCCGGACCAGGCGGGACTCGGCGCTGTCCTCGAGCACGAAGAATATCCACCGGCCGTCGGCCGAAAAGCGGGGGGAGAAGATATTGCGGTCGAGCTTGCGCGTCAGGATCCGCGAACTGCCACCCCTTGCCGGGGTCACCGCCAGGTGCCGGGTCGCATAAAACATGGCCGCAGTGTCGGGGGCCGACCGATGCACGATCATGCTGCCGTCCGGGGACCAGGCAGGCGCCGTGTCCGGACCCGGGTCTGAGGTGACCTGGATCAGGGTCCGGCCCTTGTCGGGATTGTCCGCCGCCACTACCCAGATGTCGGTGTTGTAGTTTCCGTCCGGCTCGGCAGTACGGTTGCTGGTGAATGCGATCGTCTTGCCGTCGGGCGACCACACCGGATCGGTATCGTCGTAGTCACCTGATGTGATCTGCGTGGTGGTTTTCGACTTCACGTCGAACACGTAAAGATGCGTTCGCAGGCGGTCGAGATAGCCGACATAGTCGGCCTTGAACTGGCGGCGGTCGATCACCCACGGCGGTTTGGTCTTTTTTTTCTTCTTGCCGCTCTTTTTTGCCTCCACATCCCCGGGGCGTGGGTCCTTGAGCACCAGCACCATCCGCGCGCCGCCGGGCGACCACTCGTAGGTACGGACGCCCTGCAAGATGTCGGTCAACTGCTGCGAGTCACCGCCCTTGCGGAACAAGGTCCGGACCTGGGTCTTGCCTTCCCCGTCCGCTGACAAAAACGCCAGGTAACGGTTATCGGGGCTCCACCGCGGCCGCCATGCACTTTTGCCCCCGGCGGTCATAGGAATCGCATCGCCGCCGTCGATGGGAGACATCCAGACCCGGGTCTCGGAGGAATCCGTCTCCAAATCGGTGGTGGAGATCGTGTAGGCCACCCACTTGCCGTCCGGACTGATCTGCGGATCACCCACGTCGCGGAACCGGAAGTAGTCGTCCACCTTCATCGGTCGTGGAGGTGTGCCGGCTGCACCAACCGATGGTGCGCCGACGATGACGACGATGATGCCGGCTATGACGAGCAGATGAGGCATTTGCATGCGGAAAAAGATGGAAATTTTCTTCATTTTACACTCCCTATAAAATTATCAAACTTCAACCATTGATTGATGAGTTGCCTCCGGCGGCCCTGCCGGGGGCCAAACTTTTGTAAAAGTTTGATCAAAACTTTTTATAGCCCTTCGGGCGGTTG
>JAAEQG010001574.1 GCA_024231775.1 bacterium | reverse complement strand
TGATGGTGTCCCGATGGACGAAGCCCGGGGCGACGCACTGATCCAGAAGAGCCTGAGACTGGGACACGAGAAGGGCTTGGCGCGGGACACCAAGCCACGCTCCGCGGGAAGTGCCCTGCAAGCGCGGCTTCCGACCTGGACAGACGTGCTGGCGGAGATCGGGGACAGAGACGCGAAATACTGTCGGACAGCCGTCTTCCTCCACAAGGTGCGCCGGAACGGCAACCTGGTGCTCTCCGACACGCGGGACGGCGTGCAGCGGGAGTATGTGCACGCGGCCATCGCGAAGTGCGGCATTCTGACCGGTCGTAGCCTTCCCGAGAGAGCCGTCATCGTCATCCGCGCCGGAGGCGCGTCGGTGAGGACTGGGGTATTGTTCGACTCTGGGCAGGGAGAAAGAAGCCCCGGCGGGAGGCACCCCGACCGGGGCGAGTGTGGACAAGCGAGGAGAGGATCCCACTTCTCGGGTGTGCTTGTCCAGCCCTCGGAGGGTCATGGGCAAGCGGCTAGTAGGGGCGGTGTTCCTGTACCTGCTGACGTGCAGCAGGTGCTGGGTGCCGTTCGCGATCTGCTGGTCGTGCTTCCGCGGTCACCGCTACTGCGGGGGTGACTGCGGCCGGGCCGCGCGCCTGGGGAGTCGCCGGGCGTCGAATCGGCGTCATCAGCAGAGTCCCGAAGGCCGACTGGATCACGCCGACCTGCAGGCGGCGTACCGGCAGCGCCTGGCGGCGCGAGCGTGCTTGGCGGTGACGGACCAGTCTTCACAGGGTCGGGCGGAGCCGTCTACCTTGGCGGAGTCGAGCTCGCCGGAAGCGGTGGAAGGAGGAGCGGCAGTCGTTCCGTCTTCCACTGTCTTGGTGAGGGGAGGGGTACTCGCATGCATCGTCTGCGGACGATCAGGCCCCTTCATCGATTTTCCGAGAGGAGGACGGCGTGATCGATATCAGGACCATCGCCTACATTCGCCAAAGACACTACGGCGAGCACTGGCCCGTGGGGACCATCGCGGCGGAGCTGGGCCTTCATCACCAGACGGTGGCAAGAGCGCTGCGCCAGGAGGGGCCACGGGCCGCGCCGCCCCCTCGCCCGAGCCAGCTCGACGCCTATCTGGGATTCATCCGGGAGACCCTGGAGCAGTATCCGCGGCTGAGATCCACGCGTTTGTGGCAGATGCTGCGCGCGCGTGGCTGTCCGTTGAGCGTGCGGCAGGTGCGGCGCAAAGTAGCCGAACTGCGTCCTGCGTCACGCGAGGCCTTTCTGCGCCGGCGAACATTTCCCGCCGAGGAGGGACAAGTAGACTGGGCCAGCTTCGGCCACGTCATGATCGGAGCGGCCCGCCGTGCGCTCTCCGCGTTCATCCTGACGTTGACGTACTCGCGGATGTTGTTTGTGAGGTTCTTCTTCGACCAGTCGATGGCGAACTTCCTCCGCGGTCACGTCGAGGCCTTTGCTCACCTTGGCGGGGTCCCCCGTTACCTGCTCTACGACAACTTGCGATCGGCCGTCAGCGAGCGGCACGGGGATGGCGTGCGCTTCAATCCCCGCCTGCTCGAGCTGGCCTCTCACTACCACTTTGCCCCGCGGGCCTGTCGGCCGCGGCGAGGCAACGAGAAGGGGGCTGTGGAGCGGACCGTTCGCTACGTGCGGGAATCCTTCTTCGCGGCCCGCCCCTTCACCACCCTCGAGGACTTCAACCGTCAGGCACTGGCCTGGCGAGACGAAGTGACCACGCAACGTCCCTGGCCCGGGGACGACCGCAAGAAAGTGGCCGAGGTCTTCGCGGAGGAAGCTCCGCGCCTGCTGCCACTGCCGGTTCACCCTTTCGAGACCGACCTGGTGCTCGCCGTCCGCTCCGGCAAGACCCTCTACCTCCGCTTCGACCTCAACGACTACTCGATCCCGCCCTCCTCCGTCCTTCGCCCCCTGACCCTGCTTGCCTCCGAGACCAGCGTGCGGATCCTGGATGGCACCCAGGAGGTCGCCCAGCACCGCCGCAGCTACGACCGTCACCGCCGGATCGAGGACCCCGCCCACATCGCGGCCCTGCTGGCCGAGAAACGGCGGGCGCGTGGCTCAAGTCCCTGCGCACGGCTGATTGATGCCACACCCGCCGCCGAGGCCTTCCTGGAGGCCAGCTTCCAGCGGGGTGAGTCGGTAGCCGCCACCACCGAAAAGCTGCTTCTCCTGCTCGACGACTACGGAGCCGACGAACTACGCGCCGCTGTGGCGGAAGCACTCCAAAGACAGACCCCGCGCATCAGCTCAGTCGCCTACATCCTCGCCAAGCAACGCCGAGCTTCCCGGAGAAAGCCCGTTCTGCCAGTCGATCTGACTCGCAGACCTGACCTCAAGGACCTCTACGTCAAACCCCATGCTTCGGAGACCTACGATGAGCTCTCGCGCCACGATGATGACGAACGTGACTGACCTCGCCGCACGCTTGTCCAAGGTGGGCCTGGTGGCCACCGCCCAGTCCCTCGATGACTTCCTCGCGCGCATCACCAAAGGGCGCTGGTCTCCCGCGCAGATCCTGGAGGAGATCGCGCGGGCGGAAGAGATCGACAAGACCCGGCGCAGCCTGCACAGCCGGCTCCAACGAGCCCGCATCGGACGCTTCAAGCCGATCGCCGATTTCGACTGGAGCTGGCCCGAGAAGATCGAGCGCGATCTCATCCAGCGTGCCCTCACCCTGGAGTTCATCCGCGAGGGCCGCAACCTCGCGCTGATCGGCACCAATGGCCTGGGCAAGACCATGATCGCCAGAAACATCGCACACCAGGCCGTCCTCGCCGGCTTCTCGGTCCTCTGCACCACCGCCGCCGAGCTGATCGAAGACCTGCGCTCCTGCTCCCCCGAAACCCTCCGGCGCCGCGTCGCCCGATACACCAGGCCAGAGCTGCTTGCCATCGACGAGGTCGGATACTTGTCCTACGACTCCCATGCCGCCGACCTGCTCTACAAGGTCATCGATCGTCGCTACGAGCGCCCAGGACCCAGAGAACTGCCCAGCCGATCCGTCCTGATCACCAGCAACCTCGCATTCCGAGACTGGAACACCGTCTTCCCAAACGCCACCTCCATCGCCACACTCCTCGACAAGCTCACACACCACGCCGACGTCACCCTCATCCAGGGCGAGAGCTACCGCGTCCACGAGAGTCAGAAGGAGGCCGCGGCCCGCCGTAAGAAGAAGCCGTGACCCAGAACGCCCGGCAGGCCTATGTCAATGCCGTCGTCACTAACTACCTGCGCCTGCCGGGCACACCGCTGCGCGCCAGCCGCCGTGACCGTCAGCTAGCCGCCGCCCTCCACGACCGAGGAGTCCCGCTTCGCGTCGTGTGGGCGGCCTTCGTCATTGCCTCCGTCCGCTGGGCAATCCGAGCGCCTCAGCAACGAAGGCTCGACCGAATACGAACTCTCTACTACTTCTTGCCCGCCCTCGACGAGGTGACCGAAAACCCTCCCGAGACCGCCTACGTCGAGTATCTGGCCGCCAAACTACGGCCGTTCGTTGCCCAGAAGGAAGCACAGATCGCCTCCTCCATCACTGGCTGACTCGGTCCCCTCCCGGATCAGCGGCGCTGGTCAGAAAAGCGCGGCTTCTGATGGCCGCCAACAGCGAGGATCCCAGCCACCACGCGACCGGTGGCCGGTCCGATCTTTTCCGCCCAGCGAATCAGGCGCGACGGGGTCCACT
>JAAEQG010001573.1 GCA_024231775.1 bacterium | reverse complement strand
TCCCTACGAACCGAACCGAACCTTTCTCCGACGGCGAGCACCTTTTCGGGAGCATGTCGGCGCTGGTACAACCAGAGATTGCATCCTGGGCGGATGCGTACCTTGCGCCGTCGTCGAGCGGGCCGGATGGGCCGGTCGTCTTTGACTTTAGCAGCACAGACGTGATCCCTGACGACGTCTGGGAGGAGGTGCAGAAGGTCGAGCGTGACGATCGGGAGAAGCAGGATGCGTTCTTGAGAGCGTGTGAGGAGAGCATGTACGAGGCTGGGAGGAAGCTGGCGGCGAGGATGCCGACGGCGACGTTGCGGGATGCATCAACCATGCCGTTGATAGGGCTGGGGACGTGGAAGGCGGAGCGAGGGGAGGTGAGGCGGGCCGTGGAGCACGCGGTGCGGGTGGGCTACCGGCATATTGACTGCGCCAGCGTCTACCAGAACGAGGACGAGGTGGGAGAGGCGCTGGACTACGTGGTGTCCCGTGGCCTGGTGCGCCGCGAGGAGCTGTTCGTGTGCTCCAAGGTGTGGAACACGGACCACTCGGCGTCCCGCGTGCGCAAGGCGTGCGAGGCGAGCCTTCGCGCGCTCAAGGTCGACTACCTGGACCTGTACCTGATCCACTGGCCCGTGACGGGCAACGCGGGCGCGGACGTGTCGCCGTCGATCCGCGAGACGTGGGAGGCGCTGGAGTCGCTCGTGCGCGACGGGCTCGTGCGGTCGATCGGCACGTCCAACTTCTCGGCGAAGAAGCTGTCCGACATCCTGTCGTACGCGACGGTGAAGCCCAGCGTGTGCCAGGTGGAGGTCCACCCGTACCACCGCAACGACGCGCTGCTGTCCTTCTGCCGGGGCCACGGGATCCACGTGACGGCGTTCTCGCCGCTCGGCTCCCCCGACTCGGAGTCCATCTTCCCGCGCGCCGTGCCCGACGCCGTGCTGATGAGGGACCCGAGGGTGCAGCGCGTGGCCGAGCGGGCGGGCAGGAACGTGGGCCAGGTGCTCATCCGCTGGGCCCTGCAGCACGGCACGTCCGTCATCCCCAAGAGCACCAACCCGAGCCGCATCGCCGGCAACCTGGACGTCCTCGACTGGGAGCTGTCGCCGGCGGACTACGAGCTGCTGAGCACGATGGCCTTCCAGATGCGCATGGTGAACGGGGGCATGTGGCTCAACCCCAGGGGCCCGTACAGGACCATGGAGGATCTGTGGGACGAGCCGGAGCTGGTCAAGACGGATGTGCTTGAGGGGCTGTCGACCGAGCAGCTGTACTTTTCGCCGAGCACGGATACACCAGCAGACTTTGCCCCTGACGTCGCCCGACGCGTCCCCAAGGGCACGTTGCAGAGCGGGTACGAGATTCCTATGGTCGGACTGGGAACGTGGAAGGCAGACAAGGGACAAGTTAGAGACGCGGTGTACAGCTCTCTCAAGGCCGGCTACCGGCATATTGACTGCGCCAGCGTCTACCAGAAC
>JAAEQG010001572.1 GCA_024231775.1 bacterium | reverse complement strand
GCAAGCCATTGCGGACGTCGTAATTCTGAAAAGTCTCCGCGCGCGGGTCGAACCTGGACAAGCCCTGGTTGGTGCTCATCCAGAGCAAACCCTCCGAATCGACCTCGATGCCATATATGACGTTATCGGGCAGCCCATCGTTTTCTGTATAATGCGTGAACGTCCGGGTGGCAGGGTCAAAGCGGTCCAGGCCGCTGCCCCACGTACCGATCCACATGGCGCCGTCCGGGTCTTGATAGAATGAAAACGCCTGATCGTTGCTCAAGCTCTGCGGATCGTCCGGGTCGTGCACGTGATGCGTAAAACGCCCGGTGGCGACGTCCAGAACGTCGATGCCTCCGAGCGTGCCCACCCACAACGCGCCGGACCGGTCCTCGTAGAGCGCCCACACGCGGTCGTCGCTCAGGCTGGCGGCGTTACCCGGATCGTGTTGGTAACGGACAAAGGTCTCGGTGGCGGGATCGAAACGATTCAATCCCCCATCCCGGGTGCCGACCCATAGATTGCCCGCCCGGTCTTGATACAGCACCGTCACCCGGTCCTGGCTCAAGCTGTTTCGCAGCCCCTGCGCATTTTCGGGAT
>JAAEQG010001571.1 GCA_024231775.1 bacterium | reverse complement strand
GCAGAGTTCGATCGACGACTGCTTCGCGATGGTGCGCAAAGCCGGAAGGCTGACTGCGTTCGGGGTGGCTCCGGAGTCGCCGGTGCCCATCGACTACAACAACGGGATCGTGTTCAAAGGCTGTCAGATTCACGGAATTAACGGTCGGAAGATCTTCGACACGTGGTACCGCAACGGCAACCTGTTGGCCGCCGGGCGGCTGAACCCCGCGGCGGTGATCACCGACGTTTTCAAGCTGGAAGACTACGAGGCAGCGTTCACCAAGATGACCGAACGCCCGCGGAAGAGCGCCAAGGTGGTGCTCTTCCCGGATGAGCAGGAGTATCAAGCCGCCAAGAAGCGCCTGGGTACCTAGCGGTGCCCAATCCGAGCCGCGCCCGTGAGGAAGCGGACCACGCGGAGAGGAAGGCGGCGTTACGTAACGGTTATTGGGAAGTCATTGGTGGTGACGGCTGGTGCCCCCTCCCTGGCGGTCGGGGCTCGGTTGCCCATCGGGGCAGGACAGATTCGGAGCAACAAGCAAATGTACGGCAAAATGAAAGACGACCTTCAGCGAGAGTTGGCCTCCATTCGCGAGGCTGGTTTGTACAAGGAAGAGCGGTTGATCCTTACGCCGCAGGCGGCGGACATCAACGTCGAGTATCCGGAGGGTAAGCCACCGCAGCAGGTCATCAATTTCTGTGCGAACAACTACCTCGGGTTGTCCGCCCACCCCAAGGTCATCGCCGCAGCCCGTGACGCACTCGACACGCACGGCTACGGGATGAGCAGCGTGCGCTTCATCTGCGGAACACAGGACATCCACAAACAGCTCGAACGCAGAATCGCCGAGTTCTTCAAGACTGAAGACACCATCCTGTACTGCGCCTGCTTCGACGCCAACGGCGGGTTGTTCGAGCCGTTGCTCGGCAAGGATGACGCCATTATCACCGACGCCCTCAACCACGCGTCGATCATCGACGGCATTCGCCTCTGCAAAGCCTCGCGCTACATCTACGACACCAACGACATGGCCTCGCTCGAGGAGAAGCTCAAGGAGGCCAAGAGCGCACGCTACCGGGTCATCGCCACCGACGGAGCCTTCAGCATGGACGGTACCGTCGCCCAACTCGATAAGATCTGTGATCTGGCGGACAAGTATGACGCCCTGGTCATGGTCGACGACTGCCACTGCACCGGATTCATGGGCAAGACCGGACGCGGCTCGACCGAATACTGCGGGGTCATGGGCCGGGTGGACATCGTCACCGGCACGCTGGGTAAAGCCCTGGGCGGCGCTTCCGGCGGATTCACTACCGGGCGCAAAGAGATCGTCGAGCTCCTGCGCCAGCGCAGCCGGCCTTACCTGTTCAGCAACACGGTATCGTCGGTGGTGGTCAAGGCGTCGATCGCGGTGCTCGATCTGCTTACCGAGTCCACCGAGCTTCGCGACCGAGTGGAAGCCAACACCATGCGCTTCCGCAAGGGGATGAACGACGCCGGCTTCGACATCAAGCGCGGCGATCACCCCATCGTGCCGATCATGCTGTACAACGCGAAGCTAAGCCAGGATGTGGCCCGCGATCTGTACGGCGAAGGCGTATACGTCATCGGGTTCTATTACCCCGTGGTGGGCAAAGGCTTGGCTCGCATTCGTGTGCAGCTCTCCGCCGCCCACACCTTCGACCACATTGACAAGGCCATCGCCGCCTTTACCAAGGTGGGCAAGAAGTACGACATCCTGCACAAGAGCAAAGAGGAGATCGTCGCCAAGTATGGCGAGTGATGACACGATTCGCCGGGGCGCGCGTGTGGTAGGCCACTGCGGCCCCGTGTTCTTCGCACAAGGGTGATACACCATGGCCTACAAATCCTGGAGGAGTGCCTTCGCGGCCCGGTTCCCCGGGGAGCCCGACTGCGCCTCCGAGGCACGCCTGTGGAACCTCGAGAACGACCGACGTATCCGCAAGCGCATCGGCATCCTGAAGCAGAAACTCGGTCGGCAACATGGGAAACTGTGCTCTTCGGGATCCGCGGGCTCGCCGGACGACGATGCGGCGCACGTCCTTGATGAGGTTCTTGAGGAGACCCGGGCGAAGCCTGTCAAGTGGCTGCGGTTACTGCCCGTTCCGAGTAGCGCACCTCCTCCCCCGGAAGTGTTTACTTTCGTCTCGGCTGAGGAGTTGGCCAAGTATCACCCCGACGTGTTCCTCGATCCGGAGTCCGGCCAGCGCACGGTGCAACTGCCCAAGCCCATCAAAGCCCGCCCGGAAGGGCTTGGGTTCGTGGCAGCGACGCCGTTTCTGTGGGTAACCTTTGAGGAGAATGGACTGCGTCCACCCCTGGACGATCCTACCGCCGTGCGGTGTGAGTTGGGGCTGCCGCATTTTCGCGCAGATGAATACGTGTACCGTGTGCCGCTCACCGTGCGCCCCGGCCAGGACAGCTTCGTACCCAGCGCAATCGACGCGAACGCTGGGCCTCCCTGGAAGCCTGCCGACCCGGGGGCCATGCGAGGCGTGACGCGCGACCTGACGACTGGCGAAGACCGCTGGCCGGAGTTGTTGGTCGAGACCCGGGATTACCTTTCCGTGCATCCCCGCGTCGAGTTGGTCTCGCCTGCGGGACCGGCCGTCAAGGCACAGTCGGTCCCTGTCGATTACATGGTTGGGCGGGTATAGTAGGAGCTCATGACCGCACAGGAACTGCGACAGATCGAGCAGAATGCACTCAGCGAGTACGT
The DNA here is from genome assembly GCA_024231775.1 of bacterium. Lineage (GTDB taxonomy): Bacteria > Planctomycetota > Phycisphaerae > UBA1845 > UBA1845 > JAAEQG01. The sequence continues at coordinate 14,298 of JAAEQG010001571.1, read as the reverse complement.
CTGGCGGCGTCTGCGCAATGAGCCCGGGCAGGTTCCACCGCTGGAGAGCCACTTCGCCGACGAGCTGCCCGAATCGTTCCTGATCGACGCCGTGCTCAAGGACGATTCGCCCCGCTTCCGCGAGCGCGTCGATGTTGCGCTCAAGGACAGCCTGCGACGGCTCGCGGTCGAGCGGAGCACCGATCCGGACGCGTACGCCGGTGACGAACGGAGTGACGAGCAGTTGGCGCGCATCGCCTTCGTGGCGTCGCGCATCAAGTCTTCCGCTCTGGTAGGCCCGCTGTATCGCTTCGCATGCTCTTGGCTGCTGGACGCTGAGCAGAACGGGCGCCTGACCGAGGGACAGAAACACGTCCTCCGTACGCTAGCTCAGCTTCAATCGCCTGGTGTGTTGGAGCGGTTCTGGGAGGCGATGTGGGATCGCGGTCCGAGAGTGATGCGCGGGCTATTCTTTTTCGGCTGGGTTCGCGCCGATTCCAGGGCGGCGCTCGCCCGACTGGGCGATCTGGCGGAGATGGGAAGCCAAATCGATCTGGCGACGACGATATGGAGCTTGGTGGGCCAGTACGGTCCGGGATTGCTGGACCTCAGCCGCACCGCTGCTAAGCTGACGCCGCAACGGCGCGCGGTGGTACGCAATGCCCTGGCGGAAGGCGGCGCCGATGAGAATATGCTCCGGCGCTTTGACGCCGAAGCTGAACCGACCCCACCGGCGAGCGACGTCGGCGAGTTCCCGTTTGCCCCGGACACGGTACCGCCTGACCGCGCCGCCGCTAGGCAGCGACCGGAATGGTATCCGGTAGCCGCATAGATCAGACGCCAATGACGAAGCCAGAAACACAGATCATCACCTTCTACTCCTACAAGGGAGGCGTCGGGCGGACCATGGCGGCGGCGAATGCAGCCTGCCAGCTTGCCCTGCGCCACGGACACCGGGTGATCTGTATCGATTGGGATCTTGAAGCTCCCGGCCTGCACCACTACTTTGGGTACTCCGATGAGGAACTCGCCCATCAAGACGGTCTGCTGGACTACGTGCAGAAGTTCATCGACGAAGTGACGCGCAAGGGCAAGGACGGCAGCGTGCCCGATCTCGAGGATTACCTGCTACCGCTCAAGCCCGGCGACGCCGAACGCGTTACCGCAGGCGGAGTTCGGCTGATGCCCTGCGGCCGGCTCGACGCAGACTACATGCGCCGGGTCCAGGACTTCAACTGGGACGACTTCTACCGAGAGCAACACGGGTATCAGATCATCCAGACCTTCAAGAAACAGCTTTGCGAGGCTGCGGACATCACGCTGGTGGACGCACGCGCCGGCCAGGCGGACATCGGTACGACCCCGACGGTCCAGCTGCCGGACGCGGTAGCGATCTTTTTCACCTCCAACCGCCAGAACCTGCGCGGTGCGGAGGAGATCGCCCGCCGCCTCCACCGCCACCCCCAACGCGTGCAGCAGGGACTGGACGAACCCAAGCTGCTGCTAGTCCCCTCGCGCGTGTTCCACGACTACCCGCCGCTGCAAGAGTGGATGAAGAACGAAGCAATTCCGGTGTTCGACCGGCTAGTTCAGAACGGGGTCATCGCGCGGGAAGACCAGCCGAAAGGCGTGTGGCAGTGCTATCTGCCCATCGATCCAAAGTACGCCGTCGAAGAATCCCTCGCCGTGCTCGACCCGGACCCAATGCGGTCGAAGCTGGTCGAAGCCTACGAAGTGCTCGCCAGTGCCCTGAACAACCTGTATCACGGGCGCCGCGCGTGGACGACCGCGGACGCGTTGCGCCCCTCGCCTCAGAAGGAGGTAGAACTTCGCGATCAGGTGGCCCGCGCGGTGCAGCGCGGCGACGACGAAGGGCTCGCCTTGGCCCAATACAAGCTCGCCCAGCAACTGAATACTCAGCACACCCAGGTTGAAGAGGCGCTCGCCCTCCTGGAAACTTCGTTGGCCTACAACCAGCGTGTTGATAGCCAAAGCGCCATAGCGGCCATTCGCCACGAAATGGGCAACGTCCGTCTGGAGCAACGCAGGTACGAGGAGGCGTGGGTGCTCTATGAGGATGCGCTGCGTCTTGAGCGGGAGGTGGGTGACCGGAAGAAAGAGGCCGTTACGCTTCATGAAATGGGCAACGTCCGTAAGCAGCAGCGCGAGTTCGACGAGGCGTGGGCGCTCTATGAGGCGGCGTTGCACCTCAAGCGGGAAGTGGGCGACCGGAAGAGCGAGGCGATTACTGTTTCAGTAATGGGCGACGTTCGTCAGGAGCAGCGCAAGTTCGACGAGGCGTGGGCGCTCTTTGAAGAGGCGCTGCGTCTTTATCGGGAGGTGCTGGAACGACGAGGCGAAGCTGGCACGCTCCACGAGATGGGCAACGTCCGTCTGGGGCAACGCAAGTTCGACGAGGCCTGGGCGCTCCATGAGGAGGCGCGGCGTCTTCATCGAGAGGTGGGTGATCGGGCGGGTGAGGCCGCTGTACTCCACGCAATGGGCAGAGTTCGTCTGACGCAGGGCAAGTTCGACGAGGCCTGGGTGCTCTTTGAGGAGGCGCTGTGTGCTGCGCGCGAGGTGGGCAGCCGGCGGGGCGAGGCCTTTACGCTTCACGCAATGGGCGCAGTTCGTCTGAAGCAGCGCAAGTTCGACGAGGCCTGGGCGCTCTTTGAGGAGTCGTTGCGTGTTCATCGAGAGGTGGGCAATCAGCGGGAAGAGGCGGTCACGCTGTGTTGGATGAGCTACGTGCGTCGGGCGCAGAGCAGGTCAGACGAGGCGCGCGTACTGTCCCAACAGGCTGCTGAACTGGCTGAGGCCTGCGGTGATTCTGAACTTGTGGAGGCCACCCGCAAGGCACTAGCTGAAGCTGACCAGCCGCGCTCTGCGAGCGACTCCTGACAAGTCTGCCAGCGCTGTCACCGCGCGCCGGTGGGCCGCGGTGCTGCGATGCGCCGCCACGGGTTGCTCGATGCGTGATTATCGCCCGCTACTACCTCGACGGGGCTGCACGGTGCTGGGCAACCTGCGGTCAACGCGCCCCCCCTAAACGCCGATAGACAGGGTAGAGCAGGCGTGCGCTCCCGGTCCAAAGGTGTGGCGCAGCTTGCCGGTGCGTTGGTCCGAGTATAGAATCCAGAGGCGTGCAGGGAGGGAAAAACCGGCAGCCAAGCCGCTTTCCAGTCGGGTCGCGGTAGCATCAGGGGCCGCCGCAGACCCCCTAGACCACTTGGCTGCCCCATTCGGGCGCGGAAACTCCGGGCGATCAGCCACGCTTTCTGTGACTGTCGCCCGGTGAACGTCCGCCCAACGGGAGGCATTGGCCGACATGTTTGAACGTTTTACCGATCGAGCCCGCAAGGTGATGGCTCTGGCCAACCAGGAGGCCCAGCGCTTCAACCACGAGTACATCGGAACCGAGCATGTTCTGCTCGGGCTGGTCAAGGAGGGTTCCGGCGTCGGAGCCAACGTACTCAAGAACCTCGAGGTCGATCTGCGCAAGGTCCGTCTCGAGGTCGAGAAGCTGGTCAAGAGTGGCCCGGACATGGTCACCATGGGCAAGCTACCCCAGACCCCCCGGGCCAAGAAGGTCATCGAGTTCGCCATCGAGGAAGCCCGTCAGCTCAACCACAATTACGTGGGCACCGAGCACCTCTTGCTCGGCCTCCTGCGCGAGCAGGACGGAGTGGCTGCCCAGGTGCTGATGAACCTCAACCTCAAGCTCGAAGACGTGCGCGAGGAGGTGCTCAACCTGCTCGGAGCCGGCGGCGAGGGCGAGGAGATGAGCGGTTCGATGCCCACGGCGGAATCCAAGAAGGGCAAGAGCAAGACGCCCGCGCTGGACTCCTTCGGGCGCGACCTGACTGAGATGGCCCGCGACGGCAAGCTCGACCCGGTCATCGGTCGGAAGGCGGAGATCGAGCGCATCATCCAGATCCTCTGCCGTCGGCAGAAGAACAACCCCGTGCTGCTCGGCGAAGCCGGAGTAGGCAAGACCGCCATCGTCGAGGGCTTGGCCCAGATGATCGTCAACAACGACATCCCCGAACTGCTCGCGGACCGGCGGATCGTAGTGCTGGACCTGGCGATGATGGTCGCGGGTACCAAGTATCGCGGCCAGTTCGAGGAGCGGATCAAGGCGGTGATGAACGAGGTTCGCCGGGCCCGTACGGTGATCCTGTTCATCGACGAGTTGCACACTCTGGTCGGGGCGGGTGGCGCGGAGGGGGCGATCGATGCGTCGAACGTGCTCAAGCCTGCGCTCAGCCGCGGCGAGATTCAGTGCATCGGAGCGACGACGCTCGACGAGTACCGCAAGTACATCGAGAAGGACACCGCTCTGGAGCGCCGTTTCCAGCAGATCATCGTCGAACAACCCACGACTGCCGAAACGCTGGACATTCTCAAGGGTTTGGTCGATCGCTACGAAGCCCACCACCGTGTGCGCATCACCGAGGATGCTCTGGAAGTCGCGGTGGAGTTGTCCAATCGGTACATCACCGGGCGGGTCCAGCCGGACAAATCGATCGACGTGATCGACGAGGCCGGAGCCCGCGTGCGGCTTAAGACTATGACCAAACCGCCGGACCTGACCCAACTGGAACGCGACGAAGAGCGCATCTCCATGGAGAAGGACGAGGCGGTCAGGAATGCCGACTACGAGCGTGCGGCTGAGCTGCGCGACGCCTTCGAGACCGCCCGCGACAAGAAGACTTCGGTGTTGCGCAGCTGGCGCGACAAGTCCAAGGAGATCGACGGCACGGTCGATCCGGAGATGGTCGCCGAAGTCGTCAGCAGCATGACCGGTATCCCGCTACGGCGGATGGACAAGGACGAAGCCGACCGACTCCTCACCTTGGAGAAGGAGTTGCACAAGCGGATCGTCAGCCAGCAGGAGGCGGTCTCGGCGGTGGCCCGGGCGGTGCGGCGTAGCCGTAGCGGGCTCAAGGACCCCAACCGTCCCATGGGCAGTTTCGTGTTCGTGGGTCCCTCGGGGGTGGGCAAGACCTACCTCGCCAAGTGCCTGGCGGACTTCATGTTCGGCAACCCCGACGCCCTGCTCGTCCTGGACATGTCCGAGTACATGGAGAAGCACAATGTCTCCCGTCTGGTGGGAGCGCCGCCGGGCTACGTCGGCTACGAGGAGGGCGGACAGCTTTCCGAGTCCATTCGCCGGCGTCCGTACTCGGTGGTGTTGCTCGACGAGATCGAGAAGGCCCATCCGGACGTGTTCAACATGTTGCTCCAGATCATGGAGGAAGGACGGCTGACCGACTCCTTCGGACGTCACGTAGACTTCAAGAACACCATCCTGATCATGACCAGCAACGTGGGTGCCCATCGCATCACCCATCAGTCCGCTTTCGGCTTCCAGAAGAAGGACGAAGAGGTTTCCTACGAGAAGATGAAGCAGACGTTGAAGACTGAGCTGGAAGATCACTTCCGCCCCGAGTTCCTCAACCGTCTCGACGAGATCGTCTGCTTCCACAAGCTGAACCACGATGATCTAACGCACATCGTGGACCTCGAATTGGAGAAGCTGGCTGAGCGGCTGCGGAGCAAGGGCCTCGAGCTGGAGCTTACCGAAGACGCCAAGGACTTCCTGATCGAACGCGGGACGGACGAGAAGTTCGGTGCCCGTCCACTGCGCCGGGCCATCGAGCAGTATGTCGAGGATTCGCTGTCCGAGCAGATGCTCCGTGGCGAGTTTGTCGGTAAGGATCGAGTCGTCGTCAGCGTCAAACCACCGCCGACCGACGACGATCTGCCGGTGCTGCTGTTCAAGGGAATCAAGAGCGAGCCCGAACCCGATCCCGAACCAGAGCCCGTAGGCGCCGGAGAATCCTCCGACGCGACGTAGCAGAGAGGTCATCAGCATTCAGTTGCAGCGGTCGGCGTCCTCGCCGGCCGCTGTCTTGCGCGAAGACGCTGTTGCCCGAAGGCAGAGCGAGGTTTCCCTCGAGTTCCAGGCCAGAGCAGTTCATTCTACGTGTAGCGGGTTTGGCGATCCGTGGCTCTTGCCCTCGATGAGGCGAATCGACAAGCGCACCTCATTCTCCCGCCGCTGACGGACGAGGCACCTGGACCCAAGCGAACCCACCGCTGCAACCCCCAGACCCCGAAGCTCCAGTCCCCGCTCCCGCCCCGCTGCAAGCTCCAGCCCCCGAAGGGGGCGCAAGAATAGAGCCCAGGGTGAGCGAAGCGAGCCCTGGGTAATCGAACAATCCCGAGCAGAGCCCCCGGAGGGGGTGAAGGAAGGTCTCGGCGTTCCCCGAAGCGATGAGGCGTCCGCGGACGACACTTTCGTCACGCCGGATAGACGCCACAGAATGACTGAAACCGCTCTAGCCTCCGATAAGTTCGGCACCTAATCCGGATCATTCATGAACGCAGAGAGCGCAGAGTGTTGTTCGGCAGGAGATTACGACCGGATAACGCCGGGGCATCTTCTGACAGGGTGGATACGGTCGCATCTGGGTGTCTCTTCTCCATACTCCGTCTTCTCTGCGTCCTCAGCGTCTCTGCGTTCAATCCACTTCCTTTGAGTCCTTCACCGTGCTCGCCATACTCCGGATGGCATGAATAATCCGGACTAACGCTGGCTCGGGTACTCCACGGGTAAAGGACTCGCGGAGTCGCCGCCCACGTGCCCTCACGACGTCCAGGCCGCGCCACGCTCCGCTGCAATCCCGGCCCAAAAGAGATTCGCCGGCCAGGCTGAGTTTGCACTCGCCTTCCCAGTCTCCGGGTTCGATATATCCCCAGGGTTGTTCCCCGGCATCGGGCGTCCAATAAGCGAGTCGCACATATGAATCCGTTGAAGATCGGCAACATCGTTCGCGTGGAAAGCGGGCGGGTGGAAGTGGTGCTGACCATCCGCGACTACGATCTCGAGCACGAGGGCAGCGAATACCGCGTGGGCCAACTCGGATCCTACGTTACCGTACCGTTGCACGATCGTTCTTTGGTCGGGTTTGTCACCGCGATCGGGCGCGAGGAGATCGCCGTGGCGGACCTCGAACCGCAGATCATCATGCACGTACAGTTGCTCGGTGAGATCAAAGGGGGACGCTTCATCCGGGGAATCAACGAGTCGCCGGTAATGGGCGATGACGTGTGGGTGGCGGTGCAGGAGGACTTCGAGAAGATCTTCGGTAGTTTCGATCAACTCCTCGCCGGGAGCGACAAGCCCCAGAGCTTCACTTTGGGACGCTTCGCCCTGAACAACGATTTTGAAGTCAAAGTGCTGGGGACCGAGTTCTTCGGCAAGAGCACCGCAATTGTCGGCAACAGCGGCGCGGGCAAGAGCTGCACGACGGCCAAGGTGCTCCAGGAGGCGATTCGTCTCCCACAGTGCCAAGTCGTGCTGTTCGACATGCACGGCGAGTATCGGGCAGCCTTCAGCGACGAGAACGGTCGACTGGACCCCAACGTCACCTACCTGGGAACCAAGGACCTGGTCATTCCCTATTGGCTGCTGACCTACAGCGAAATGGAGACCTTGCTGCTGGACGAGTCGAACCCGCTGTTCGTGGGTAGTCAGGTATCATTCCTCCGCTCAGCCACTCTGGAGTACAAGCGTCAGGCTGCCAAGGAACTCGATCTCCAGCGCGATCTGACCCTGGACACCCCGATCTACTTCTCGCTGGAGAAGCTCAAGACCTACGCGGAGAACCTCAACGACGCCCGCTACGTGCTCAGCACCGATCAGTTGGCGTTCTCCAAGCTGGCGATGCGCTCGCTGCGCCCGGACGAACAGAACAAGCTCATGCGCGAGCAGCGCTGCGACTTCAACCGTGGCCATCCCGAGGGGGAGGTTCCGCATCCGCTGTATTACGGCAAGCTGCTGGGCCTGGTGGACCGCATCGACACCCGCTTCTACGATGTGCGCTACGAGTTTCTGTTCCGCCCGATCGAGCACGCCCGCGGGTCGCAGTACTTCCGCGACGTGCTCAACGAGGATAACACCGCCGCCCAGATGTCCAGCGTCATGGAGCACCTCATCAAGGTGCTCACCGGTCAGATCACCCCGCGGCGAAACCTGACCATCATCGATCTCTCGGGAATTCCCTTTGACGTGGTGGACATCACCGTTTCGGTACTCACCCGGTTGCTGTTCGACGTCAACTTCTGGACCCCCGCGAAACAGCGGCACCCGATTACGCTGATCTATGAGGAAGCCCACAACTACATCCCCCGCATTCCCGCCAAGACCTCCTTCGCCCGCGCCGCCGTCGAGCGCGTAGCCAAGGAAGGACGCAAGTACGGCGTTTCCGCCATGTTGGTCAGCCAGCGTCCCTCGGAGCTGTCGGAGACTGCCCTGGCCCAGTGCAACAACATGGTGGTTATGCGTCTAAACAACCCCGATGACCAGAACTACGTAGCCCGGGTGGTCAGCGACCACTTCGCCGGTTTGATCGACATGCTGCCGATCATGCGCCCCGGAGAGGGTTTCATCATCGGCGATAGTGTGCTCATGCCCTTGCGCACGCTGATTGACCTGCCCAGGCGCACTCCCCAGAGTGGCAACGTGGACTTCTTCGGCATGTGGTCGGAGCAGGAACCCTTCTGCGACATCCACGAGATCATCGACTACTGGTGGCGACGCGACCGCCAGAGGCTCAACGGGGAGTCTGAGGATGAGCGTTCGGCTCCCGAACCGGATGGGGACCCGGCGGCGTCCTCCCACCTGCGCATCGCCCTACCCGAACCTCATGAACCCATTCAACCGTAGCGTGTCGTCACCCCTCGCGGGTGGCGAACGAGGCTAGAGCAGGTTTACTCCACGTGTAGCGGGTTTGGCGATCCGTGGCTCTTGCCCTCGATGAGGCGAATCGACAAGCGCACCTCATTCTCCCACCGTTGACGAACGAGGAACCTGGGCCCAAGCGAACCCCCGCTGCAACCCCCAGCCCCCGAAGCTCCAGTCCACGCCCCCTCCGCTGCAACCCCCAGCCCCCGAGGCGCGCCCCCGCTGCAAGCTCCAGCCCCCGAAGGGGGCGCAAGAATACAGCCCAGGGTGAGCGAAGCGAGCCCTGGGTAATCGAGCAATCCCGAGCAGAGCCCCCGTAGGGGGTGAAGGAAGGTCTCGGCGTTCCCCGAAGCGATAAGGCATCCGCGGACGACACTCGCGTCACGCCGGATACGCGCTACGGAATGACTGAAATCGCTCTTGTGGGTGACGGACAGGGTTCAACCAACGGTCAGATCCCGTCAAACAGCGCCGTACCGATTCGCACCATGGTAGCCCCGCACTCGATGGCGGTTTCGAAGTCGTTGCTCATGCCCATGGACAGCTTGCAGAAGTCGGGGCGCTGGATGACATCCGCGCGCATCTCCTCGAAGACTTCTCGCACCCGGGAGAAGCAACCGTGGATAAGATCGACGTTGGCGTCGAAGGGGGCCATGGTCATCACGCCGGTGAGATGCAGGTGGGGGAGAGACTCGATCTGCTCTGCCAGGTGGTTTGCCGCCCCCACGGGTACCCCGTGTTTCTGGGCTTCGAGCCCGGCGTTGATCTCCATCAGCACCTCGACGGTGCGTCCCAGCTTCCCCGCCTGGTTGCTGATCTCCTCAGCCAGACGGAGGCTGTCCAGCGAGTGAATCAGATCCGCCCACGGCAGGGCGGTCTTGACCTTGTTGCGCTGGAGATGCCCGATCAGGTGCCAAGTGGGGCGTTGCATGGTTCCCCCAGAGGTGTCCCGTGGTCTGCGCGAGAGGTGCTCGTGGACCATGGCTGCCCGCTTGGTCAGTTCCTGGACGCGGCTTTCGCCGAAGTGCGGGACCTGTTCATCGACTAGATGCTTGATCAGATCGATGCCCACAGACTTGGTGACCGTGACCAGGGTGATGTCGGATGGCGCCCGGTTCACTCGGGCGCACGCATCCTCGATCCTTCCCTGCACCCGTTTGAAGTTCTCTGCCAGCTTGCGCTTCACCCGGTCACTCTCCTGCAAGGGCGGGGGGTTGACCGCCCACTGGAATATAACCCGACGTGGCGTGTCCGCCAATAGGTCGGGGCGTTGACGCGCCGAGGTTACGCGGTACGGTTGTCCGCGATGTCGACAGTCGAGGACATTTTGGTGTCGCCGCCTGGTCCCGAGATGGTGGTTCAACCGGCGGAGTACTTCGGCAACGCTGCGCCTGTGGAACTGGAGATCGGTTGTGGGAAGGGCGGCTTCATCCTCGAGCGTGCCAAGCGGTACCCCGAGCGCAGCTTCCTGGGGGTTGAGTGGGCCAACAAGTATTGCCGTTACGCCGCGGACCGCATGGTTCGTTGGGGCGTGTCCAACGTGCGCCTGATGCGCACGGACGCGGGCAATCTCGTGCGGCATCACCTGGTGCCGTCATCCCTCGCGGCGCTGCACGTGTATCATCCGGATCCCTGGCCGAAGAAGCGCCACCACAAGCGGCGCCTGTTTCAGACGGAGTTTATCGCCGCCGCCGTGCGCACCCTCCAGCCGGGGGCGCGTCTGGCGGTGCAGACCGATCACGGCGAGTACTTCGCGTGGATCCGGGAACGACTCGACCCGGTGAGCGAATTGGTCCAGGTGGACTTTGAGCATCCTGATTTCGCGTCGCCCGGAGGCAGTCCCAGAACCAACTTCGAGGTCAAGTACGTTCGGGAAGGGCGCACCATCTACCGAGTGGCGTACATCAGGGCGTAGCGGGCGCCTGCACGACTCGAACCGTCCGCCCAGATCCCCCCCCGGGCTGGCCCGCATAATGAGTAACTGACCCCGGGCGTCTGGCTGCCGGATTCGTCAGGACGGGATCTTCCTAGGATGAACCGCTGGTCGCGATGGCTGCCTTCGCCGCATAGCGCCCGATCGTGGCGACGTGGCCGTAGCGCTTGCGGAACTCTTCTGGAGTCATTTTGGCTTCCTTAGCCAGTCGGCTCACCTGCTCGATGTCCTCGAAATCCCCCTTCTCCAGGCGGATCATGTACGACCGGGCAACGAGATAGCTGTAGGAATCCACGTCCACCGTGCGAATGCGGGTGCGGTTGGTCGTGGGGTCCACCATGTCCTCGAAGAACATCGGAACCAGGTTCCCATCTTGCAGGGTGACCATCACGCCATGACGGCCGTCCGCCACCCCCTCGAGCATCAGGCGTATCGCTCCATGACCGAGGTCGCGGCAATACGCCATGTCGAACGGGATCGGGGGGGCGCAACGCAATTCATATCCCAGGGTCTCCGAGATGATGGTGATCTTGTCCCCGCGATCGGAAAAGCGCTTGGTCAACTCGTACTTGAGGATGTCGTCCATCGGAACTTCGGACAGACGCGGATGGCCCGCGGCGTCGACCGGGACCTCCTTGCCGAGGATGCGGGCCAGCTCGCTGGTGTCACCGAGCTTGTAAGTCAGACCTTCCGCCACCACCGCGACGCCGTCAGGCCGGCCCATGACCCGTCGCTTTAGAATCGCTCCTTCGAGGATGTCCACGATGTCCGAAACCGTGGTCCGCTCTCCAAACTCCTCGGGGATGAGCGTCAGGGTCACGCCGGCGGCTTTGCCGATGCCCATCGCCAGGAACCCCGCGTTACGGCCCATGGTCACCACCACGTACCAGCGTCCCGTTGTGCGCGAGTCCTCCATCAGATTCGCACACAGGCGCGCGCCCTGATTGCGCGCCGTCGCATACCCGAAGGTCAGGACGTCGCCAGGCAAAGGCAGGTCGTTGTCGATGGTCTTGGGAACGTGAACCACACAGATCTTGCCCGACGACCACTGCGAGATCAGGCGGGCGCTCAGCGCCGAGTCGTCGCCGCCAATGGTCAGCAGATGGGTAATGCCCAATTTCGTCAGGTTGTCGAGGGCCGTGGCCATCCTCTGCTCGTCCGGAGCCACCACCACCGAGGTGCGCAGCTTGGTCTGATCCAGCAGGCTGGCCCGCGCCGTGCGCAGAAGCGATCCGCCGGTGAAGTGGATCCGGGCGACGTCGGCGATGTGCAACTGGCGAGTGTGCAGCTTCGGGTCGAAATCCGGGTCCACCAGGTGCGCGAATCCATCGTAGATTCCGTATACCTCGAATCCCTCATTGATAGCACCGATCGCCGCTGCGCCGATCACCGCGTTTATGCCCGGCGCCGGTCCCCCGCCAACCAGGATTGCCAAACGTTTATTGGCCATCTGTTCTGCGCTCCCTGACCGCACTCCAACCCACTGCGGAGGCGAGTTGGGCGACTGCCATCACCCCGCTCCAGCCGCCTCGCAGGCCGAGGGCGTATTCCGGCGGTTCCTGCGCGAGGGACCGTCGGTCCGCCTGGTTCATCTCAGCGCCGTGGCGACCGCGTCGGCCGTTCCCACGCCTAGTACTTGAAACACCGCTACCGGTACGTGCGGGCGTTCTTCAGGAAAGCCCTGCTGGGCGGCACCCCCTGGAACCCCCCCCTGACAGCACGCACGGACACCGGCCGCCTGAACGGCAGCCGCGATGCGTCACCGCCCCCTCCTCGCTCCGGAAGAGACTCTATCGCAGCCGGTCTACGGCGTCAACCGCGGGCGGGCATCGGTGCTATCGGACCCAACGCCGGTCTTCATCGCGACCGCGGCGAAAACCGATACAGGAGGGGGGCCTAGGCAGGGTCTGCAGGGCCTTCATGGGGTTCGACTGGAGGTCGCAGGACGCTTCCTGCGACGTCATGAGGAGGTTCCATACAGTGTCAAACTCACCGTCTTCCAACGCGGACCGTTTCTCGGTCGAGCACGTCGGTCCCCGCGGAGTCACCTCCCCATACCGAACCACACGCTATGTGTCTGACGATGAACGTATTCTGTACGACACCTCTGTGGCGGCCCAAGGCGCGCCCGAGGGCGGTTCGCCATGCAGCTTCGAGTTGGCGGGACCGCGCGAAAGGATCTACTTCGATCCGAGCAAGACGCGCTGTGGAGTGGTGACCTGCGGAGGACTCTGCCCAGGCCTCAACGACGTCATCCGAGCCATAGTCCTTCAGCTCTACCACTGGTATGGGGTGCATACCGTCTACGGGTTCCGCTACGGATTCGAGGGCCTCATCCCCCACTACGGGCACGAGGCGCTCATGCTCACCCCCAAGACCGTGAGCAACATCCACCAGGAGGGCGGATCGATCCTCGCGTCGTCCCGCGGTCCTCAGCCGTTCGACGAAATGGTCGACGCCCTCGAACGCCTCAACGTGCAAGTGCTCTTTTGCATTGGGGGCGATGGAACCTTTCAGGGCGCTTTGGATCTGAGTAAAGAGATCCGCCGGCGCAACTTGAAAATCTCCGTGATCGCCGTGCCCAAGACCATCGACAACGACGTCGCCTTCACCACCCGCACCTTCGGGTTTGAAACCGCGTACTCCATTGCCACCGAAGCCATCCGCGGCGCCCACGTGGAAGCCACCGGCGCCCCCAACGGGATCGGATTGGTTAAGCTCATGGGCCGCCACGCGGGATTCATCGCCGCTCACGCCGTGCTGGCCAGTCGTGACGCCAACTTCTGCCTGGTTCCGGAGGTCGAGTTCGAGCTGGCGGGCGGCAACGGGTTCCTGACCCACGTGCTCCGGCGTATCCAGTCCCGCGGACACGCCGTGATCGTGACGGCGGAGGGGGCTGGGCAGCAATTCTTCGAGGAAGAGGGCGCCACCGACGCCTCGGGCAACAAGCGTTTGAAGGACATCGGGGTGCTGCTGCGCGAGCGCATCACCCAGTACTTCCGCCTGATGAAAGTGCCCCTGAGCTTGAAGTACATCGACCCCAGCTACCTGATCCGCTCCGCCCCCGCCCACGCCAGCGATTCGCTGTTCGCCGGGCTCCTAGGCCAGATGGCTGCCCACGCCGCCATGGCCGGCAAGACGGAGATGTTCATCGGCTATTGGAACGACCAGTTCACCCACGTCCCCATCGCCGCCGCGACGACCAACACCAAACGCCTCGACCCCCACGGCAATCTCTGGCAGAGCGTCATCGAATGCACCGGCCAACCCCGCAGCATGACCAACCGCGTCGAAGAAGAGGACGCAGACCCCGGCGAGCCTGATCTCGTGGTTGAACCCTGCGGAGTCGCCTGACTAGCGCAGTCCATGCAAGTGCCCGCAAAGCGTCCCCCACGTCTGCCAGGGCACGCGCATCGACCCGCCCCCACAGAGCCCCGAGCGCGAGCGAGCGGGTCGAGACCCCAATCCACGAGCATCTTGGCGCGAACCGCATACCAACCTGCAGCTGTTCACGCGAATCCTCCGTCGACCGTTTTCAGTCATGCCTTCGGTGACCACTTGAGCAAGGCGCCTTGATGCGGCAACAAGCCCTGATCCATGCAAAGACAACAGACACCATCTTCATTCTCCTGAT
>JAAEQG010001570.1 GCA_024231775.1 bacterium | reverse complement strand
CCCGTAGGTCTCGACAGCTTTGCGGGAACAGGCGCGCGATTCACACACTACCCCGCCATCAGCGAAGAGGTGAGCACGATCTATGAGGATCGCGCTGGCACATTGTGGGTCGGCACAACCAGCGCGGGACTCTACAAGTATGACCGGACTGCCGAGCAATTCACTCAATACATGCCCGACCCGACAGATCCACGCAGCTTGAGTGATGACGAGGTCAGCGCCATTTATGAGGACAGTTCAGGGACCCTGTGGGTGGGTACGAGCGGCGGCGGGCTGAACGCCTTTGACCGCGCCACCCAAACGTTCACTCACTACCGGCACGATCCGGCAGACCCGCATAGTCTGAGCCACGACCGGGTGACGGCGCTCTACGAGGACCGCGATGGCGTCCTCTGGATTGGCACAGGCAGCGACTATGAAACCGAGGTGGGTGGGCTGAACGCCTTCGCCGGAGGTACATTCACCCACCATCTCCACGACCCACAGGATCACCGCAGCCTGAGCAACAACCACGTCCAGGCAATCTATCAGGATCAAGATGGCGTCCTCTGGATCGGCACGGACGATGGGCTGAACGTTTTTGATCGCGCGACGAACACCTTTGTCAGCTATCACCACGACCCCCTGGACCCACATAGTCTGAGCGACAACCATATCACGGCCATTTACGAGGATCGTTCCGGCAGCCTGTGGTTTGGGACCGATAATCTGGGCATCAGCAAGTATGCGCGGGTCAAGGAGAGATTTAGACGCTTCCAGCACGACCCGCTCGATCCCAACAGCCTGAGTGATGGCCCAGTCAGCGCAATCTGGGAGGATCACAGCGGTGCTCTCTGGATCGGTGTCCCAGGCAAAGGCTTGGATCGCCTCGACCGCACCTCCGGTTCATTTGTCCACTACTCGCACGATTCCAACGACCCTCAATCGTTGAGTCATAACAACGTCAGGGCGCTCGTCCAGGACCACGACGGGGCATTGTGGATAGGCACCAACCGGGGCCTGGACCGGCTCGACCTGCGCGAGCAAGACCACGTCCCCGGCGAAAATGCGTTTGACCACTACGTTCACGATCCCCACAATCCCGGCAGCTTGGGCCAGGGCGCAGTCAAAGTCATTGTAAAAGATCACTCCCACGCGCTCTGGGTTGCCACAGAGGAACCAGGGACCCTGAACCGGCTCGATAGAGCCAGCGGGAGCTTTGCCCGCTACGAAT
>JAAEQG010001569.1 GCA_024231775.1 bacterium | reverse complement strand
CCGCGAGTCGAGAAATCCGAGCCCGTCGCCACTATCCGCATTGCCCGCCTCGCCCACGGCGGCAACTGTAACCCCGAGCCGCTGGCGATGAAACGCCTGGCCGCGGTCGTCCACAACCGATTCCGCGTGCGGCTGGACTTCTCCCAACCGACGCCCATTGCCGACCTCGACGCCAACAACACACCCGTCGCCCACATAACAGGCACGGACCCGTTCGAGCTTTCCGAGCCGGACCGGGCCGCACTGCGGAAGTTTTTCGCCGCCGGGGGAACCCTCGTCGCCGACGCCGCGGGCGGCAGCAGGCTATTCGCAAAGAGCGTGGTCGAGCAGGTATTCCCGCTTGCCGGCGGCGACAAGACGGGCAAGTTGGTCAGCGGCCATCCGGTCTTCCTGGCCGGGCCGCACAAGCTGACCAAGGTCCAATACCGCCGCGACTACGCCCAGGCGATGGGTCAAAGCGAACGAACCCGCCCGCGAATCCGGGCCGTGCTGAAAAACGGTCGGCCTGTCGTGCTGCTCAGCGAAGTGGACATGATCTCCGGGCTGCTGGGGATGCCCGTCTACCGCCTCAAGGGCTACAGCCCCGACTCGGCGGAAAAGCTCATGACCAATATCCTGTTCCAGGCCGGGGGAGTGAAGACCAAATGATCGAAGCCCAAGCACTCGCCGAGGCGAAGCGAGAGACCTACCGCACCAGATCCCGGGGACTACTTGTCGTCGTTCTGCTGCTGCTCGCCGCGTTCGGAGTGGTGTTGCCCTTATTCCTCACACCGTATCTGGTGCGCTATTACGGCGACATGGCTGTGGCAATGCCAGCCATCACGCAATACGCCATCGTCTATTCGCAGCAGGCAGTTGCCTCTGGCACCGTCATCTTCCTGGGAACCGGATTCCTTGGCACGGTGCTCGTCGTGAAGGAGATCTTGGCCGGACCAAAGGTGCGATATTGGGTCAATATCGTTACGCTCCTGCTCCTGCTCATCTCGGGGATCTGCTACGCCTGCGCTCTGCTGCTGCCGATATGGTATGTGCTTCATGCGACACAATGAGCCCGACGCCCGGGCTTTACGACCAAATCCACGACGCCTGTTGGCTCTCAAGCCCCCCCACAGTGAAGACCCGCAACCCGCGTCTTGAATTCACAAACCCGCGGACACCACTTGGACAACTTGCCTTGCATTGTCGTTGAGATATGCGATAATCGGGGCAGTGGATTGTCGCCAGAGGGCTTCTCCCCCCGAGCGTCTCTGGCTCCGTCGTAATATTACTTGGAGGCTCGCCCGGCTATGACGTACTCCCCCGCCCCGACCCGCATGAAGTGTCTCGCCTGCCTATTGACCATGTCCGCCCTGCTGATGCCTACGACCCCGGCCGCGGGGAAGGAATTCTGCGACACCGCCGTCGCCGAGTCGATCAAGCTGGCACAGGAGTTCCTGTTCAGCCAGCAGGGTCCCGGCGGCAACTGGGAGCCGTTCAATCTCAACAAGAAACACCAGTACCCGGACGGGCCGACGGCTCTGGCTACCTACGCGCTTCTGGCCAGCGGCGTAAAGGCAACCGACCCGCGGATGCTCAAGGCTCTGGACTGGATGGCCAAGCAGAAGACCGACATGACCTACAGCCTTGGCCTGCGCTGCAACGCATGGTACCTGGCCAACAAGGAGACGCAGAACAGGTACAGGAATGTGCTCAGGCAGGACGTCAAGATGCTGCTGTACGGCAGTCACGAAGGTGGATACGACTACCGCAGCGTCGCCACCGAGTCTGGCCAGCGTCGTCGCACGGACAACTCCAACAGCCAGTACGGCGTACTGGGGGTTTGGGCGGCGGTATTGGCCAACGAGGAGATACCCAGCAGCTACTGGAAGCTTGTACTGAATCACTGGAGAAAGTGCCAGACATCCGACGGCGGATGGGGCTACACGGGCAGCGACAGTTCCTCCACCGCCACCATGACCGCCGGGGGAATCGCCACGCTGTTCGTGTGCTTCGACAATCTCTTCCACAACAAGTTCACGCGATGCAAGGTTGATTTCGACTTCCACCATCTCGACAAGGGCCTGGCCTGGATGGAGGAGAACTTCCTCAGCGCCGTCAACGCCAACGACAAGGACAACATCCTCGGCCACGGCGATTCGTATTATTTTCTATACGGCATGGAGCGAGTGGGGCTGGCGTGCGGGTACAAGTACTTCGGCACGACGGACTGGTACAAGCTCGGCGCCCAGCGAATGCTCGACGGGCAGCGAGCCAACGGAGCATGGTCCGGCCAGCGTGGCGAGACCGTCTCGACGGCGTTCGCCACCCTGTTTCTCGCCCGCGGCCAGCACGCCATCGCGATCAACAAGCTCGAATTCGACGGCGACTGGAACAACCGCCCCCGCGACTGTGCGCAACTGACACGATGGCTCAGTGGAGCGTTCGAACGCACGCTGAACTGGCAGGTAATCAACCTCAAGGTCCCCGTCGAGGAATGGCACGACGCGCCGGTACTCTACCTGTCCGCCTCCGACGCGCCGAAGTTCACCGACGAGCACCTCGCCAAGCTCAAGCGTTACCTCGACCAGGGCGGGACGATCCTCTCAGCCACCGAGTGCCGAGGCAGTGGCTTCAGCAAGGGCATACGCGAGGTATACGAGAAGATCCTGCCCGACTACCCCCTCAAGCCCGTGCCCACCGACCATGACGTGTACACCATGCAATTCAAGCTCAGGAGCGGCCCGGCGCTGTCTATGATTCACAATGGTGTCCGCCCGCTGGTACTGCACACAGACGTTGACCTGCCCAAATCGTGGCAGATCCGCAGCACCTCCTTCGCCAAGAGCCACTTCGAGATCGCGGCCAATGCGCTTATGTATGTCACGGACATGGGGCAGCTTCGCAACCGGGG
>JAAEQG010001568.1 GCA_024231775.1 bacterium | reverse complement strand
GCCGTAGTAGCGCTCGATGGCGGTGCGGATGGCGCTCTCGGCGGCGATGACCGGCTCGACGTTGTAGCCGGTCATGAACTTGATGTCGTCCATCGCGAAGACGTTGGTCGGATCGAGCATCGCGATCGTGACCTTGGCCCCCGCCTTCGACACCGGCATGACGGTGTACTTGCGGGCCACGTCGGCGGGAATGAGCTTGACGATGGCTTCGTCGATCTCGACTTTACCGAGGTTGATCGCCGACACCTTGAAGTGCTTCGACAGGAACTCGACCAGCTCGGGCTCGCTGAGCAGCCCCATCTTCACCAGGTTGGTGCCCAGGCGCCCTCCCTCCTCCTTCTGCTTGGCCAGAGCCTGCCGGAGTTGGTCGGAGGTGATCCTTCCTGCCTTGACGAGCAGATCGCCCAATCGGTCGCTCATAGATTATGCCTCTGCCTCTTGATCTTCAGTCCACATGGAAGCCCGGATCCGCCGTGATTCGGGCTCGGTATCGATCCGTAACGTCACCCTCGCGGGCCCTCCCCGGCACCCGACAGTCTCTCACCCGGCCGCTCCACACCCCACCCTGCCGGCCGTGGCTCTCCATTCTGACACAAAACGCGGCCCACGGGACGATGCGCGGCGCACGGGAGCGGTGTCCTTATCCCGTGTCGGCTGTCTTCCGGCGGACTGCTCAAGAGCCGGCCCGGCCGAACCCCACACCTACCCGCTGACACACGCGTCCGAGAGCTTCAGGACAGCACTACTGCCTGCCTGCTCCCATCCCCCGGTGTGAGCCGTAGGGGCCGGTCCCTCCGTGGTCGATCCGCTACCCTCCGGCGGGAACGGTTGGGACTGATCGGCACGATCGTCGGCAGGTGGTCGGAGGGGCAGCCGCAAAGGACGGCCCTACGCACCCGGCGCCGGGGAAGGGTGGGCTCCGGTCCAGGGTGCCCTCCTGCGGCCGAATCGCCAGACCGACGCCGTCCGAGAAGTGAGCGGCGCTCGCCCCGCCGCGCGGCGTTCGCGATCCCATTCGTCGCTCATCCGAATGATCCGGGCTGGAAGCGCCATATCCGGGGCCGGGGGTCGACAGGCGCCGCAGCCGCTGCTCCAGCCGCCAGCACCGCGCAAGCGCGCATGCGTGTGTGCCGCTTGACACGGGGAGTCCCACCTACTACGATTTCCACTTGTCCGGAAGCTGGCCCCATCCTTTACCCACGATGTGAGCTGTTTTCAGCAGCTTACGCGATCGCGATGAGAAGAGAACACCATGAAACGCTTGCCGCCCGGCATACTGCTACTCACCACGGCAACGGCGCTGATTGCCGGAACCTTGCTGGGATCGTCCCCCGGCGCGTTTATCGAGAAGGGCTCTCCACCGGTACGGTCGCCCTTCCACGGATTTCTCGATCGCTTGACAGCGACCGGAATCCCGGACAAAGCCAGGCAAGCCGAAGGAATATCCGCCGAAGATCGAATCGCCGTCATCAGGATCGCCTACGACCTTCTCGAAGACTATGCTGCAAGCGATGTGTCCGACCTCCGCTTCGAGCTCAGCGACTTCGAGCTCCTCCACCCGGCGGATTTCGAGAAGAGGCTGTTCACCGACGTGGTGACGATGCCCGGCGGTCTCATGGTCAACGTGTTGCGCTCACGGCATACCTACACCAACACCGGCGAAGTCACTCTCCTGTATATCACGAAGTGGACTGAGGAGGAAGCGCAGCCGTTCACCGACTCCGAGGGTCGGCCTCTCGACACCATGGTAATCAGCGAAGTGTGCGACGTCTGGGTGAAGCAGGGCTCCCCTGAAATGGCCGCGGTGGAGCTGATCACCTCCTACCGCGTGACCGTCAGCCTTCGAGGAGAGCAGAGAGAATACCAAGCAGCGTTCTTCTGGAATGTCAGTGCGTCACCCGGCGACATCAACTTCCTGGTCATGGACCACATCACCCAGGGCGTGGCCGAAGCGGTCAAGGAGCTGGAACCACCGATTTATGATCCCCAGCCAGAATTCCGAGATTCGTGGCTCAAATCCCTATGCAACCAGACGAACACCAACTCGCCCAAAGCGCCGGTTGAAAAAGCGGGCGTCAGCGGCCACCTCGGCGATTCGAACACATCCAAACACTCCGCCCGCGCGACCTTCGACGTCACTTGTTCCTGCACCGGTAGCTGCATGTCAAGATGCGAAGGTCTCGTTAATCCCCTCTATTGCGACGACAGCGGTCTTACCATGGATGGTCTATGCCACAAGATGACCCAGGGCCAGGATTCGAGCACCCAGGATATCGATTCCGGACTCACCCAGGGAGCATCGTGCTCTGCCGGTTTCGCTTGCGCGGCGAAGAATTGCATTTTCGGTTGTAGTTGTGGCGGCGCCGGGGTTTCCGTCAGTGCGGGGCCCACTTCAGTCAGTTTCAGCTTCTCTGGTACCCCTCTCTGGACCGCGGGCTTTCAACATAGCCGTAGTTGTGCTGTATGTCAGGAGATACCAGAGGAGCCGCCAGAAGATGATGAAACCCAGGATACTCCTCCGGGGTCGGACTGCCCCATCCTCATCGATTTCGGGGG
>JAAEQG010001567.1 GCA_024231775.1 bacterium | reverse complement strand
CTGACCCTGGCCTGGCTCTTCGCCGATGACACGATCGAGCCCCTGACACCCGCCTCCGGCTCGCTATGGAACACGCGCGTGGAGGCCGCACGCTATGCGCACCGGGACCCCAATCTCACTGAACAGCTCCTGGGCCATGCGGATCCCGATCCCCTGAAGGGACACATCTGCTGCAGTTGGGTCATGAGTGACCAGGTCTGGCCCGACAAACTTGTGCTGCGCAGTGGCTGGCAGCCGGGCGACCTCTTCGCCCTGGTCGAGCTGCACCCCACCAGCTTCCCGGCCAATCCGGGCGGTATCATGGGGCTTACGAGATACGGCGCGCCCTTCACCCAGATCGTTACCAGCAAGGGCGACTCCCCGGAAAACCGCCTGATGGTGCAGGACCTGGACGGTACGGCCCGGCGCCGATACCACCGGGACCGTCGCCGCATCGACGAGGACTGGCGCAGGGGTACCATGCCCGATATCCGCTCGAAAGTCACCTACTTCGAGGACGCGCCCAAGGCCACGTACGCACGCGTGCGCGTCAACAACATGGATGGTCTGCCTGTGACCTACGAACGGGAATTCGTGTTCGTGAAGAACCGCTTCCTGGCCACACGCGAGATCGTCACCTTCGAGGAACGCTTCCGGGCACGTGTGTCCCCGCTCTGGAACACCCAGAACACCGGGCCCCAGATCGGCGCCCACTGGTCCAACACCTTCCTCAGCGCCCCGGTCGGAGACAACGGCCGGATCATGATGAAGACACCACCTGCCGACCTGCTGGTCTGGTTTGCCCCGCGGGACGACTGCCGCCTGCAGGTCGTGGACCGCTTCGCCCTGGACCCGCGCACCGAGGCCTGTCCGGCCCAGGTTCGCTACACCTGGGAAGGCACACCCGAGCCGGGTCGTAGCCTGGTGTTCACCCAGGTCTACTACCCCCACGCCCCGTACCGCGCCCGCGCCAGCACCAATAACCCCGGGGCCGTGGCCGTATACGCTGACCGGCTCCAGGCCACGGCCGGCGCCGCGGGCATCCAGGTCCTGCGCGACGACGTAGAGGCAAGCGTCCTGCGTCTGGAATTCGACAGGGGCCGCATTGAACACGTGGTCTTCAATCCCACCGAACAGGATGTCGAGCTAGGGGCCATAAACACCAACAAGCCCTATGCCTATTTCGAGAGTTCCAACATGTGATCACTACGAGTGCACCACCGTGCGATATTGGATCTCAATTGCCGGTCAGATGATTGGTGCCGTCGGCGCGGACATCTGTCGGTCCATTAAGCTGGGAGTCTTCTATGGCAGGGCATCGGCGACTGTGGTAGCACATCAGGTGAGTCAGTGCGTTGGACGAAGCGAAGAGGTTTGGGGCACTGCTTGAAGCCCAGAAGCAGTCTCCCTATGACAGGTGAAATACTATGATCACACGGCTCAGTTTTCTCGTCTCGTTGATACTATCTGCATTTAACCCGGCAGGCAGCCTGCAGGGACCGATGGCCGCATCAGCATATGGGCAGACATCGGCCGCGATGAAGCCGTTGCCGGATGCCATTCCGGCCTTTCCGGGCGCCTGGGGCGGTGGCATGTTCGCCACCGGCGGGCGAGGTGGGAAGGTCATCGCGGTAGTCAATCTTAACGATGACGGCCCGGGCAGCCTGCGCGAGGCGGTGGAGACCCCCGGCCCGCGCATCGTCGTATTCAGCGTCTCCGGCACCATAGACCTCCAGTCGGACCTCGTCATCGCCCACTCGAATCTGACCATCGCCGGACAGACAGCGTCCGGTGATGGCATCTGCCTGAAACGCTTCCCGCTCAAGATCAGCGAAGCGAACGATGTGGTCGTGCGTTTCCTGCGCGTCCGTCCCGGTGACGAATCCGGGCGGCGTCACGACGGCATCGAAGTCAGACGGGCCGCGAACGTCATGATCGACCACTGCTCCGTGAGCTGGTCAATCGACGAAGGCATCAACACGTGGCACGAGACCAAGAACCTGACCGTGCAATGGTGCCTGATCGCCGAGGCGCTGGATCGCCCTTTTCAGAGCGACCCGCACGGCTACGGTGCATCCTGGGGCGGCGAGGACTGCTCCTACCACCACAATCTTCTCGCGCACTGTGCCGGGCGTAATCCCAGCATCGCCGGACAGGAGCGCGACCGCACCATCAACATGGACCACCGCTGCTCGGTCATCTATAACTGGAGACACCGAACCTGTGACGGCAAACCCATGCAAGTCAATGTGGTCAACAATTACTACAAGCCAGGCCCTGCCACGAAGGCCCACGTGCGCCGGCGCATCGCCCGCATCGACGACACGCAAAGCGCCTACGGGTATCCGTCGATCTGGTTCATTGAGGGCAATACGGTCGAGGGTGCCCCCGGTATCTCCGCGGATAACTGGCGGGGAGGGGTTCACTTCAAAGGCAACGCCTCCGAAGCCGAGAACCGTCGGCGCACACCGTTTCCGGTTCGGCCCGTGCCCACGCAATCGGCCGCTGAGGCCTACGTCCTGGTCCTGCGTCATGGTGGGGCCAACCGGCCGCGCCGCGATCCGCACGACACACGCATCGTGCGCGAGGTCGAGACCGGCACACCGACGTTCGGCAACGGAATCATCGATACACCCAAGCAGGTAGGCGGCTGGCCGGAGTTGAAATCAGTCGCCGCACCGCCGGATACCGACGGAGACGGCATGCCCGATGCCTGGGAGACAGCGCACATGCTCAATCCGCACAACACCGCCGACGG
>JAAEQG010001566.1 GCA_024231775.1 bacterium | reverse complement strand
TGGTGTACATCACCGACCGCCGCCGCTGGCTCGGCGGACTGCACTCGACCCATGCAGTCGTCTCGACGGTCTCTGGCGCGGATACCTCGCCGATCATCGACATGGACGCGGGCACATACGCCAGCGTCGTTCGGCCACACCGTGAAAGCGAGCAAGTCCGCGTCGAGCGGATCTGCTGAGCCCACGCAGTCCGCGTCACGTTTCAACCTTGTGATCCCCTCGGTTCGTTGGGTGAACCTATGAAGCAGGAGGTCGAGCTGCGCGGTTGGGTGGCATGGGTAAGCTCTGCTTACCCGTGTAGCGCGCTGATGACGCACGGGCAAACCAGTTTGCCCATGCCACCCGCCGCGAGCGCAAGCGAGCGGTAGCAGAAACAGAGCCGCGACCGTCAGGGAGCGGTCCCGGAAACAGAGGGACGACCGTCGGGGAGCGGACCAGCGAGCGCGGTTGACACCAGGGCAAACCGCTTCCTGACGGGCGCGGCTCGGATTGCTCATCGACCCAGGTGTAACGCTGCCCTAGAATGCGGCACGCCAAAGGTGGGGCCCGGGTCGGTGGCGCTCGGGCAGCCTCCTGAGTATGGACATCGCTTCCGGTCACCCGGCAGAGTTCGACAGCAGGTGTGTGCCCTACAGCTCGATACGCCGGTGCAGTACGTGCGGGGGGTCGGCCCGGTCCGGGCGCGACAACTCGCCGACCTCGGGATCGAGACCGTCGGGGATCTGATTCTCCACCTTCCCTTTCGCCACGAACATCGCCCTCAGTCTCAGGCAATCGGCACTCTCCGCCTCGACGAAACCGCCACCATCGTCGGCCAGGTGGAGCGCATCCGCGCCAACCGCCAGGTCATCACCGCCGACGTCGTCGATGGAACCGGGGCATGCCGCATTCGCTGGTTCAACTCGCCGTATCTGCGGGACCGGTTGACGCCCGGTGCGGTCATCGCCGCCACGGGGAAGATTACCGAGTACGGCGGTCGCGGAGTGATGACCAATCCCAAGTACCGCGTGGTTGTTGATGAACCGTTGGACGCCCTTCTGGAAGGCGAAGCCTTCGATCCGGTCTATCCCGGCTCGGCGGCGCTTTCGTCCCGCCAGATCGCCAAGTTCGTGCGCCGAGCGTTACCGGAAGTCATCGAGCAGATTGAGGAGCCTCTCCCGGACCAGCTTCGCCAGAAGCGCGAGATGCCCCCGCGACGGATCGCCATACAGCGCTGTCACCTGCCCACCCGCGCCGAAGATGTCGAGATCTCCCGGCGCCGGTTAGCCTACGACGAACTGCTGTTACTGCAACTGGCAGTTCAGTTTCGACGTGCTCAAGCCGATCAATCCACCCACGCGGTGCCCATCGAGGTGAGTGCGGAGATTGATCGACGCATCCGCGCCCGGTTCCCTTATGAACTGACCGCCGGGCAGGATGCGGCGGTGGCGGAGATAGTCGCGGACCTGGCCCGCACCCAACCGATGCGGCGCTTGCTACAGGCGGATGTCGGCGCCGGCAAGACGGCGGTAGCCCTATACGCCGCTCTGGCGGTGATCGCCCGCCGGCGGCAGGTCGTGTTGTTGGCGCCCACCGAGATTCTGGCCGAGCAGCACGCCCGCAAGATACGAGGCTACCTCGAAGACAGTCGCGTACGGGTGGAGCTGTTGGTGGGCAACCTACCCCGACGCCGGCGCGAGCAGACCCGAAGTGCGTTGGCGTCTGGAGAAGCCAACTTGGTCATCGGTACCCATGCTCTGCTCGAGGAGGACGTGGACATACCTTGGTTGGCGCTGGCGATCATCGATGAGCAGCATCGCTTCGGCGTCAATCAGAGGGCCCGACTCCGGGCCAAGGCCCGCGATCCCCACTACCTGGTGTTGACTGCAACGCCGATTCCTCGCACCCTGGCTATGACCGTCTTCGGTGACCTGGACGTTTCCTCCATTCGCGAAGCTCCGCCCGGGCGGCAGCCGATCGAGACTTTCTGGGTCGGGCCCGGGGAGGCGGCGGGAGCATGGGCGCGGGTCCAGGCGGAACTGCGGGCCGGACGGCAGGCGTTTGTGGTCTATCCGCTGGTCGAGCAGAGTGAGACCCTCCCGCTCAAAGCCGCCGCCGAGGAGGTGGGGCGTCTGAGGGACGGACCGTTAGCAGACTTCAGCGTCGAGCTGCTGCACGGGCAGATGCGCCGCGAGGAGAAAGAGGCGGTGATGAACCGGTTTGCCGCCGGCGAGATCCAGGCCCTCGCTGCCACCACGGTGGTCGAGGTCGGGATTGACGTGCCCAACGCCACGGTGATGGTCGTCCACCACGCCGACCGCTTCGGCCTGAGTCAGTTGCACCAGCTTCGCGGCCGCGTGGGCCGCGGGACCCACCCGTCGCTCTGCCTGCTGCTGACCGAAGATCGCGGAAGCGACATATCCGCCCAGCGACTGTCCACCCTCTGCCAGACCACGGATGGGTTTGCCATTGCGGAAGAGGACTTGCGTCTGCGCGGACCGGGCGAGATCGTCGGGCGCCGGCAGCATGGTCTGCCTACTCTGCGGGTCGCCGACCTGGTGCGAGATCTGGATCTTCTGGAGCTCACCCGCGCCGACGCCGCAGCCCTGATCGCCGAAGACCCCAGGCTTGGCTCACCGCACCATCAACCCCTGCGACG
>JAAEQG010001565.1 GCA_024231775.1 bacterium | reverse complement strand
GGCGACGTCGTCGAGGTGCGCGACGCGGGCCGCAACTGGCTGGCGCGCGGTTATCTCAACCGTCGTTCCCAGATCGTGGTGCGGCTGTTGACCTGGCAGCAGGACGAACCGGTAGACGGCGATTTCTGGCGCCGTCGGTTGGAGCGGGCTATCGCCGCCCGCCAATCTCTCATCGACGACCCAAATGTCACCGCCTACCGGTTGGTGCACGCCGAGTCGGATTACTTGCCGGGGTTGGTCGTGGACCGGTACGGGGAATGGTTGGCAGTCCAGTTTTTGACCCTGGGAGTCGAACGGCGGAAGGACGAGTTGCTTGCTTTGCTGGTCGATCTGGTGGATGGGGTGCGGGGCGTCTATGAGCGTTCTGGCGTGGACGTGCGGGCCAAGGAAGGGCTAGAGCGGCGCACGGGTCTGCTGTGGGGAAAGGAACCGCCCGAGTTGGTCGAGGTCCGCGAGGGGGATTTTTGTTTCCTGGTGGACGTGCGGCGGGGGCACAAGACCGGCTTTTATCTGGATCAGCG
>JAAEQG010001564.1 GCA_024231775.1 bacterium | reverse complement strand
GGACCCGCTCGCTGGCGCTTGGGGCTCTGTTGGCTCCCTGGCGGTCGGGGGTGGAAGGGGCGTTCGGTTTGGTGAGCGAATCGTTGCGGATGGGATCAGGGCAGCCGCTGGACCTGGATCAGGGCAGCCGCTGGACGGCGAAGGTGGCAGCGCCGTCGGATGGTTCCGGCAGCAATCGGGGGGAGCAGCCGGACAACCGGTGATATTTGGACAGGGCGTCTTGCAGGGCTTGGCGGGTGGACGGGGAGTCGGCCATGAGGACCACGACGTTCCCGCCGGCGCCAGCTCCGCAGACCTTGGCGCCGTAGATTCCTGCCTCGATTCCACATTCACGGAGACAGTTAACTAGTTTATCTGTTTCGAGGCTTCCCAGGCCGCAGCGCTGTCCGTAGCTCCAGTGGGAGGCGTACATTAACTCGCCGGCTTCGATGAGCGGGTTCTGTTGGCCGGTGCGCTGGACTCGGGCGATGCGCTCGGCGAACTGGTGAACACGGGAGTTCTCGTAGATGTGATGCTCGGCCCGCGAGCGGATCTTGTAGATGCCGTCAGGATCCAGAGTGGTCAGCGGGTCGTCGGTGTCTCCGAATCGGTCAACAAAGTCGCGCCCCTTCATTTTCGTGGGGAGACGATCGCGCAGGGTATCGACGTAATCGCTGACACTGAGTTGAGCCAGGTATCCTCCCCATTGAGTCGACCGGTTGCGGGCGTCGAACAGACGCTCGATGATCCGCCGTCCCATGAAGGCGGCTACGCGGGCCTCATGGAACTTGAGTACGGCGGCGGGATGTCGCGCTCCGGAGTCGATGCCCAGGATGGTCTGACCTTCCGGCACGCGGAGTCCGCCCAGAACCTCGAAGGGCTGGCAGAGAAGCTGTAGCATGGTCCGGGCTTGGCCGAGCAGAGCGCACGCGGCGGCCGAGGGGCCGCAGGGGAGGCCCATGACGTGGTTCTGACTGTGCTGAACCAACGCGGCGAGCTCGACCGGCGGTATCTCCAAACCGAGGCATGGAGCCGCGGCGGCCATGGTGGCAGCGCTGGTGGTGGCGGCGTCGGCAGGGTGGGGGGATAAGTCGGGCACGGTGAGCACTGCCAGGGAGAGCCCGCCGCCGAAGTGCTGAGCGTGGCCCCGGGCGAGCAGGGCGTGGAGCACGCCGATCACGGGGGCGGCCCATTCGGCGTCCAGTTCTTTGAACCGGCGGGCGAATTGGGCGGCGTCAGCCAACTGCCCGTCCGCATACCAGAGGGCCAGCGGAACGGTGCAGGCGGTGTGGTGCCCGTTGCCTTCGTAGGTCGCCAAGCTTATCTGCACGTTCTGGTCTTGGCGCGGTTGGGCGGCGACGTAGACCGCATCCGCAGTTGGCAGGGTAAGGGTGAGCGCGCCACAGTACTCGGCGAACCCGCCCATGCAGTCCAAGGTGCGGGGGGCGTGAGCGACCCATTTGGTTTCTGTCGGGTTGAATGCGTGCCCCAACTCTCCGCGCAGTTGTGCGGAGAAGTGGTCGAGCCGGCTGGGATCGCTCCTGGTTTCCGTGTCTGTGGTCATAAGCGGCCAGTCAATGGTGCCCCTCCAGGGGACGTTTAAGGCTCCTCGCTGGGACAGACTTCAGTGAGGACGTCATCCTCCACCATTATGGGCGTTTTGGCGGCTACGCCCACCGCAATTGCATCTGATGGCCGACAATCGATCTCAATCCGCTCGCCGTTGCGCCGCAGGATCAGGTTGGCGAAGAACGTATGGTCACGCAGTTCGTGAATGACGATCTGCTCCAACTCGGCTTCGAGCTGCCGAATCAGCGAGGCGACCAGATCGTGGGTCATGGGCCGCGAGGTCCGCAGTCCCTTGACGCCCCGGTCGATCGCGAGGGCCTCGGTAATCCCGATGAGAATGGGAAAGTGCCGATCCCCGCCCAGCTCGCGAAGAACGATCACCTGCGAATCACCGCTCTCCACGATGATGATCTTCGCCAGCTCCATTTGGACCAGCATGGCGACCCCTTCCTTACAGATCTCCGCGATGCAACCTATCGATCGCGAGGAGACGTGTCAAGAATGCCACTGGATGACTCGTAAACGCGCTTTCCCTGATCGGGTTGCCGGACCCGCCACGCGGTTTTCCCACTCTTCGATTGCTCGCTATGGTTAGGGGTCTTTGGTCAGTAACGAGGCCAGGCGCTCGAACTCGTTTTTGGACATGGTGATGCTGCGGGCTTCCTCCGGAAACCGTTCGCCGGTGATGTCCCCGGCGTACGCGTCGAATGCTTCGTGCAGGACACGATGCAACTCGGCGTAGCGTTTGACCGACCGGGGAGGGTGACCGGCAAGGCAGCCCAGCATGTCGTGCAACACCACCACGGTACCATCGCAATAAGGACCGGCTGAACATCCGATCACCGGTAGGGCGGTGCGTTCGGTGAGCAGGCGGGCGACCTCTGCGGGGACCGCCTCCAGCAAGAAGGCAACGGCGCCGGCTCGCTCGAGGATGGCGGCGTCTTCGAGCAGGGTCATGGCCTGCTCCGCAGTCTTGGCCTGAGCTTTGTAGCCGCCATGACAGTGGATCGATTGCGGTTTGAGCCCAAGGTGGGCCATCACCGGGATGGTGGCCCGGGACATTGCGGAAACGGTATCCGCCAGGCGGCGGTCCACCTCCACCTTGACGCAATCGCAGCCCGCCTCCGCCATGAACCGGCCGGCGTTGCGAATCGCGTCTTCGGGGCAGACCTGGTAGCTCAAGTAGGGCATGTCTCCGATCAGCAGCTTGCTGGGGGCGCCGCGGCGTACGGCTTCGGTGATGGTGACCAGGTGATCCATGGTTACGGGAAGCGTCGTGTCGTGTCCGAGGCAGACCTCGGCGTAGGTGTCTCCGACCAGCACGGCGTCAATCTCGGTCTGTTCGATGATCGAAGCGGTCGTGTAGTCGTAGCAGGTGACCATCGGGATCTTGCGGCGCTCCTTCTTGCGCGCGGTCAGCATCCCCAGCGTGATCTTGGATCGTGTCTTCATAACCGGCTCCGCGTTCGGGAAGATACCCTCACTAGAGGATACGTCACGCAAGCCGCGGTGGCAACTGCTCGGTCTGTGCGCCGCCCCTGGAGGGGTTGGGACACCCGGGTGCGTGGGCCTTCGCGTTCCTCTATGTCCCCCACCCCGTGATCCGCCCGAAGGTTGGATCAACGAGATGGGGCACCCGGCATCCGGCACCAGCACCCGGGCGATGGGGCGGTCGGTTTCGTCTGAACGGGGAATGCGGTATCCTCGCCGGCTGGAGCGGGCGGCCTGCGGCGCGTGGTGGGCGGCTTGAACCTGTTCCTGGGACGGTTTCCGCTGCATAAGTGGGCGGGGGGGGAGTCCGGGGACGCCGGACCCCTCGGGTCGGCGTTCTACCACGGAGGGGGAACGGAGGGTGAGACGTGATCCATATGGTTAATCCCGCGAACCACATCCAAAGGAAACGGACATGAGCAATCTGCCCCTGATCGAGTGCGTCCCCAACTTCAGCGAGGGGAACGACCTAGCGATCATCAGACAAATCACCGACCAGATCGAGGCGAGCGAAGGAGTCAAGCTGCTGGACGTGGACCCGGGTAAAGCCACCAACCGGACGGTGGTGACCTTTGTGGGTACGCCGGACGAGGTCCTGGACGCGGCAGTGCGGGCGGTTGCGAAGGCGTCCGAGCTGATCGACATGAGCAAGCACCGGGGTGAGCATCCGCGCTTTGGGGCTACCGATGTGTGCCCGCTGGTCCCGGTAGCCAACATTACCATGGAGGAGACGGTCGAGTACGCCCGCAAGCTGGCCAAGCGCCTGGGCGAGGAGCTGGGCCTGACCATCTACTGCTATGAGAACGCCGCGCTTGTCCAGGAGCGGCGTAACCTGGCTGTGGTCCGGGCGGGCGAGTACGAAGCTCTGGCGGAGAGACTTCAGCGGGCGGAGTGTAAACCCGATTTCGGCCCCGCGGCGTTCAACGCCAGATCGGGGGCGACCGCGGTGGGGGCGCGTGACTTCCTGGTGGCGTACAACGTGAACCTGAACACCACCTCGACCCGCCGGGCCAACGCCATCGCCTTCGACGTACGCGAGAAGGGCCGAGTCAAGACCGAGGATGGAAAAGCCTGGGGCAAACCCGTCCTGGACGAGAAGGGGGCCAAGGTCTGGGAGCCGGGGTCGCTCAAGTGCGTCAAGGGAATCGGCTGGTTCATCGAGGAATACGGCGTCGCCCAGATCTCCATGAACCTGACCAACATCAACGTCACCGCCGTACACGTTGCCTACGACGAATGTTACACGAAGGCGGAAGCCCGCGGCGTGCGGGTGACTGGTTCGGAACTGGTCGGGCTTATTCCGCTGAAGGCCATGCTCGACGCCGGACGGTACTTCCTGCGCAAACAGGAGCGCTCGCTGGGCGTCTCGGACCGCGAGCTGATTAAGATCGCGGTGAAATCGATGGGCCTGGACGAGCTATACCCGTTCAAACCCGAAGAGAAGATCATCGAGTACGCCATCGCCGCGGACCGCAGCGCCAAGAGGCTGGCGGACATGACCGTGGAGGGCTTCGTGCATGAGACAGCCTCGGAGTCGAAGGCTCCGGGCGGTGGGTCCATCTCCTCGGCGATGGGGGCGATGGGGGCGGCGCTGGGCACGATGGTCGCCAACCTCTCCAGCCACAAGCGCGGGTGGGACGACCGCTGGGAGGAGTTTTCCGACTGGGCGGAGAAGGGCAAGGCTGCCCACGACGAACTGCTTCGCCTGATCGATGAGGATACCGACGCATTCAACAAGATCATGACGGCGTTTCGATTGCCCGACGGCACCGAAGCGGAGAAAACCGCAAAGAACCAGGCGATTCAGGACGCCACCAAGGAAGCGATTGAAGTTCCTTTCCGGGTGATGCAGCGGTCTCTGGATTGTATGGAGGTCTGCAAGGTCATGGCGGAACAGGGGAACCCCGCGTCGGTTTCAGACGCCGGCGTTGGAGCGCTGGCGGCCCGCTCCGCGGTCATGGGGGCGTTTTTGAATGTGAGGATCAACGCCGGGGACGTGGAAGACAAGGCCTGGATGAAAGACGTCTTGAGCAGAGGTCAGCAGATCCAGGAGCAGGCTATCGCCCTGGAGCGCGAGATTCTCGAAAGCGTTAACCGCAAACTGTGACGCCGGTCTGGTTTCGGTAGCAGGAGCGCTGCCTAGCGCCGTCGGCGAAGCACTGCCAAGGTGCCCAGAGTAAGAAGGGCCACCGCACCGGGCTCGGGAACGTCCAGGGTCACCACAACGTCGTCGATTCCCCAGCTCTCGTCGCTCAGGCTTTGAAGGTGGTCCGCGCCGAAGGTGATGACCAACGATCCGCCAGTGTGAGGCAGGACGCCGGTATTCAACTCATACACCGCGTCATCCACCACGGGGCCGCCACCATCGTCGAAGAGGAAGCCGAGGGTGTTGTTCTCGCTTGCTCCCTGGCGGGCGGGGAAGTCGCCGACCGGATAGGACAGCGGATAAGCTTGGCGCGGTCCGGTGCCTGGGTCCCAATTGCTGAAGGTCGTAACCGAGTCCCACTGGGCAGGGTCTTCAGGGTCGGTCGGCACACTGTCCACCGCGTATGCCCAGAAGTCCGGCCCGCGGGCGTCTTGGTCGTAGTTGCCGTCCCAGGAGCGGATCACGAACAGATCCATAGCCACCGAGACCTCGGCGTGAGCGGGGAGATTGTCCAGCGTGAGCGTTACCATGCAGTTGCCGAACTCTCCCAGGAACCCGTCCTGCGTCAGGGGAGTCGTGCCGGTCGGCGGGGCTGTCCATTGCGATCCGCCCTCGGGCAGCATCGACCACTCCGCCCCGACCGAGCCCTCGAATGCGTTGGAGTAGATCACCACGTCGCCCAATGCTGTAAACGCCGGGACCATCCCAGCGACGACCGCGATCAAGAGTGACAAACGCCTGCTCACCGTCCACCTCCATTCTGCCATACAAAAAGAGAGCACGCCCGAAAGCGTCTCTCTCATCTCCCGCCTCATTTGGCGCGGCGGTCAAGCCGATCCTCTCCTCACCTGATCCATTGGACATTGTACTCGATATGGCCCCACAGGATCAACCCGCTGGAGATTCCTTGTTCGGAACAGGGGGCCAGGCGGGGATCGTGTTCAGCGAGGGCTGCCTCTGTGTCTGCTTCCGTACCTCACCCGGCAGCTTCAGCAGGGGGGGGACGGATTGGTGCGAATGGATGCGGCGGGCCGCGTCTTCCAATCAGCGTTGGTCTGCGTGGATCCGCGGCTCGGTCTGTTCGTCCGTCCCCCACCTCAAGATCCGCCCTGGGGTCGGATCAATGAGGTGGGGCACCCGCACGCGGCAGGCTCACCCTTTGGGATGAGCATGGCACCCGACGGACCGTTGGGTTTTGGACCCGCTCGCTTGCGCTCGGGGCTCAGATTAAGTTGCTTACGCTATACGTCCGGCGCGTCCGAGTCGGCGATGGGCGCGCACGGCATCCGCCGAGTAGAGCGCTAGGGCAGTCCAGATGCACCCGAAGGTGATCGCGTGTCCGGTGGTCATGCTCTCGCCGTATGCCAGGGCCAGCAGAAAATGGCCCGTGGGAGTGATGTATTGCAGGAACCCAAGCGTGGCTAAGCGCAGTCGGCGGGCAGCCGCGTTGAAGCAGAGCAGCGGAACCGTGGTGACTACGCCGGCAGTCAGAAGCAGAAGCGTGGTCGGGGTGGTTCCGGAGGTGAGCGCTGCCTCACCATGCACGATGAGATAGGCCAGGTAACCGAGCGCAAACGGAGCCAGCAGGGTCGTCTCCACCGTCAAGCCCACGACGGCATCCACTCGTGCGGTTTTGCGCATGAGGCCATATAGGCCGAACGACACCGCCAGGACCATGGCAAGCCACGGGAACTCACCGTGGCCGAAGGTGAGGTATGCGACTCCCAGGGCGGCGATTCCAACACTGACGATCTGTGGACGGCGTAGGCGCTCCTTGAGGAAGACGAAGCCCAACAGCACGGTGACCAGGGGATTGATGTAGTAGCCCAGGCTGGCCTGGAGCAGACGCCCGTGGGCCACCGCCCAGATGAACAAGTACCAGTTCGCACCGATCAGCAGCGTGGTTCCGACGAGGGTGAGCACCGTCCTTCTGCAGCCCAGGGAGGCGACAGCTACGCGCATTCCCTTTCGAAGCCAAATCAACCCGAGCAGCAGGGGGACCGACCAGATGATGCGATGGCTGACCACCTCCAGGGGAGCGACGTGGGCGACGGACTTGAAGTAGATGGGCACCAAGCCCCAGATGACATACGCCGCCAGACTGAGGGCGACCCCGGTCCGCGCCCGACGGCGATCCGGATCGGTGTGTTGCGATAGGCGTTGTCCAACTCGGGCCGGGCTATCATGCGGGATAGGGGGGGCGGACGAGGTCACCTGGGTTCGCCGGTGCGCTGGTAGGTTCCGCTCTTGCCCCCTTCCTTGCGCTCCAATCTGATCGGGCCGATCGAGATCGAGCGATCCGCCGCCTTGGCCATGTCGTAGAGGGTGAGTGCGGCGACGGTGGCAGCGGTCAGGGCCTCCATCTCCACGCCGGTGCGGGCGCTGGTGCGGACAGTCGCGCGAATCGACAGGGTGGCTTCATCGACGGGATCGAAGTCGATCTCGACCCAGTCGATCGGCAAGGGGTGACAGAGGGGAATGAGTTCCCCCGTCTTCTTGGCGGCGAGGGTCCCCGCAACCCGAGCGGCTGCCAGGGCATCACCCTTGGGCAACTTCCCGCCACACAGCGCGTGCAGTACCTCCGGGAGCATGGTTACCCGCGCAGAGGCCACCGCGGTACGTACGGTGACGGTCTTCTGCGAGACGTCCACCATGCGGAGGCGTCCTTCGGAGTCCAGGTGCGATAACGTGGGTTGGTCGTCGTCTGTCATCTTGGTGCGTCCAATAGCCCGACGGGATGGGCTGGTGGTCCGGGATCCGCATCGGGTACTACCGACAACTGCTCTGCCCCGCGGTGGGGTCAAGTGGATTGCCGTACCCGCCGATACGCCAGCGTGGATTATAGCGGAGCCCACCAACCTTACGCGATACCCGATCTGCTGGTCATGCGGCAGGGTTGGCTGGCGCGGATCTTGGCTTGGGCTGTGGAGGCACGTTCTCACCGCGTGCTCTGCCTCCTGGCCGGCCTGTGGGTGATCAACGTTTTCGACCTGATGTTGACACTGATTGCGGCTCGCCAGGGGCTACTGCACGAATCCAATCCGGTGGCAGCTTTCATTCTGACCCGGGGGCCGCAGGCGGTGTGCTTCTACAAGTGCGTCCTCGTGGCGGGGGGGAGCGTCATTCTGATTCGCTATCGTCGGCGTCTGCTGGCGGAGTTCACGGCAGCAGCCATGCTCACCGTGTACGCACTTGTCGCCGTGCGCTGGAAATGGTGCTACGAGTTGTACGAGCTGGCTAACACGGGTGGCGTGTCGAGCAACGAGCTGCAGGACGTTGGCACCTGGGCCTCCGAGATTCCCACCTTCTAGAGCTTGTCTTCCACCGCTGAAGCGATGGGGCAGCCGCAGCTTATTTCTCGCGTTCGAATGGCCGCGCGGACTGAAGTCCGCGGCTGTGCGCCTGAGAGTGTACCTGTTCAGAGGGGTGCAAGTCCCCTCCAGGCAGACGCTTACTGTCTGTAACCGAAGGAAAGGGCGTCGTCGTGAGGCGGGGTCCGAAGCAACTGGAGGTGAACCATCG
>JAAEQG010001563.1 GCA_024231775.1 bacterium | reverse complement strand
CGTGACCTCGCCGATGAGGCGAGGAGCACCATCCGCCGCAAGGCGAGACAACTGATCGGAAAGTACGGGTTCACCCGTACGGATTGCGAAGACCTGCAACAAGGAATGACGCTCGACCTATTGGAGCGCCTGCCGAAGTTCGATCCGAACAAGGCCGCGCATAGCACGTTTGTCGCCCGCGTCATCGAACGGAAGATCAGCGACCTCATCCGATACCGCATGCAGGAGAAGCGCGACTACCGGCGCGAAGCCTGCTCGGTCAACGAATCCGTAGAGGACGGCAACGGCGGCAAGGTCGAGCGCGCGCAGACCATCAGCCAGGACCAACAGGATCCGCGCACGGGCAAGTGCCGCCGGCCCAAGGCCGAGCGCATCGACATGCGTTTGGACGTCTCGTTCGTCATCTCCGAGCTTCCGGCGGAACTGAGGCTGCTGGCGGAACGCCTGATGGCACATTCCATCGCTGAGGTCGCCCGCGAGCTCGGCGTCCCGCGCTACGTGATCTACGCGTCGGGCATCGCCCGGTTGCGCGAGGTCTTCGAGGACAAGGGGCTGCAGGAATACCTCTGAGTCCTCCGACGGTTCGCCCCTTCGCCGGGTAAGTAACAGAGTCCGGCAAGGGGCGGACCACTTTTTGGAGATGGGAACCATGAGCCGAGAAATCTACCGTTACGGATTCAGCCCTTCGGTACCGCCCGACGAGATTGAGGGCACTCTGCTGCTCGCGGTCCTGGCGACCGAAAGCCTGCACGGCGAATCGCACGTGCGCCTCGATGCTTCCTACTGCTTCGATGCGGATATGCGCTCCTGCGTGATTGACGCGGGCACCGACGTGGGCCGCGATATCTGCCGGATGTTCACCGGATTCGCCACGCGCGAGTACGGCGAGCGTTCCTTCAGCGTTCGTCGGGTTGACCGAATGCCGGAGCCCGAAGCACAGGAGGTTCCGGCATGAACATCCCCTCGGTATTCAAGAAGCGTCGGGGTAACGGCACAGCACTCGTGGACGACACGTCGTTTCTGATCCACGAGCCGGCGGAGGAGTACCACGCCAAGGCGTGCGAGTACCTTTCCAGCCACCAGCTGGCCGACTTCCGCCGTAACCCGCAGCTCTTCCACAAAAAGCAATGTGGGTTGATCAAGAACGAAGACCGTCCTGCGTTCCTGATCGGTCGCGCGACGCACACGCTTATTCTCGAAGGCCGCCAAGCCTACGAGCGCGAGTACGCCGTTGGTGGCCCCACTAATCCCAAGACCGGCGCGCCGTACGGCAGCCGTACCAAGAAGTTCCAGGAGTGGGCCGACGCCCAGGGCAAGCCGGTTCTCTCCGATGAACAGGCAGCGCTGATCGAAGCGATGAGCGCTTCCGTCCACGCGCACCAGCATGCCTCTGCCCTGCTCGACACCGGGGTGGCCGAGGGTGTGGTCCGCGCCGACCACTGCGGCATCGCGTCCCAG
This sequence comes from bacterium, assembly GCA_024231775.1. Classification (GTDB taxonomy): domain Bacteria; phylum Planctomycetota; class Phycisphaerae; order UBA1845; family UBA1845; genus JAAEQG01. The sequence continues at coordinate 29,226 of JAAEQG010001563.1, read as the reverse complement.
GTCAGGATCGATTGGTTCAATCCCGAACGTGGCATCGTCGATCTCAAGACCTGCGACAACCTCGATTGGCTTCAGATGGACGCGCGCACCTACGAGTACGTCCATCAGCTGGCGTTTTACCGCGCGGTTGTCGCTTGTGTCATCGAGTCGGTCCTCCCTGTCTACCTGATTGCCGTCGAGAAGCGTGAACCATTCCGCTGTGGTGTATGGCGGATGGGCGAGGACGTCCTCGGCATCGGGCAGAAAGACAACGAAGACGCCATCGCGCGCCTGGCGGACAGTCAGAAGCGCGACCACTGGCCCACCGGGTTTGAGGAAACTCGGGTCTTTGACTGGATTTAACCCAGGGCGGCGAGCGGACGGGACGGCATAGCCGGGACCGGGCCTCCCGGTCGGGACTTCCTGTGCTCATCCATCTCGCCGCTCTGAAGAAAGGAGGTGCAGCACGTGAAGCTGCTTGAACAGGTACAGGCCGGGCGAAAGCCCGCACCGAGACGCGTGATGCTTTACGGCACGCACGGCATCGGCAAATCGACGTTTGCCTCAATGGCGGACAAGCCCGTGTTCATCCAAACGGAAGACGGGCTCGGGGAAATCGAGTGCGACAAGTTCCCGCTGACCACATCGTTCGACGAGGCCATGAAGGCCCTATCGGAACTGTACACCGAGAAGCATCTCTACCGAACGGTTGTGGTCGATTCGCTGGACTGGCTCGAGGGCCTGATCTGGGCGGAGGTCTGCCGCAAGCGCAACGTCGAGAGCATCGAGGACATCGGCTACGCGAAGGGTTACGTGTTCGCCCTCACCCAGTGGCGCGAGTTTCTCGAAGGACTGTCGGCGCTGCGTAGTGACAAGGGTATGACGATCATCCTGATCGCGCATGCCCGCATCGAGCGGTTCGAGAACCCCGAGACGGAGACCTACGACCGCTACGTCCCGTGCCTGCACAAGCTCGCTTCGGCGGTCGTGCAGGAGTGGTGCGACGAGATCCTCTTCGCGTCCTACAAGGTCCACACCAAGCAGACCGAAGAGGGTTTCAACCGCAAGAGGGCGCAGGGCATCGGCACCGGCGAGCGGATCATCCGCACGACCGAGCGCCCTGCCCACGTGGCGAAGAACCGTCTCAACCTTCCCGATGAACTGCCGCTCGACTGGAACGCCTACGCGCAGCACATCACAACCAATCGCAAAGGAGAAAAGTAACCATGGCGAACCTGAACGGATTCAACGCGAACGAAGTCGAACCGTCGACCGATTTCGAGGTAATCCCGGCGGGAAAGTACCTCGCGGTCATCACCGACTCGGAGATGAAGCCGACCAAGAGCGGCAACGGCCACTACCTGGAACTGACCTTCCAGGTCATCGAGGGCGAGTACAAGAACCGCCTGCTGTGGGCACGCCTCAACCTCGACAACCCGAACGAGCAGGCGGTGCGGATTGCGCGCGGCGAACTGTCGGCAATCTGCCGGGCGGTCGGGGTGATGGCTCCGAAAGACTCGGCGGAGCTGCACAATCTTCCGCAGCTCGTAACGGTGAAGTGCAAGAAGCGCGAGGACACCGGGGATGTGGTGAACGAGATCAAGGGCTACGCCAAGAAGGAGGCGACCCAAGGTCAGCCGCAGCAGGCGACATCGAACACGCCTCCCTGGGCGCGCACATGATCGAGCTTGAGTTGCCGTTTCCGCCGTCAGTGAACCACTACTACCGGCGCGTCGGCCCAAGGACCTTGATCAGCCGCGAGGGCCGGGCCTTCCGTAGGAAGGTCTGCGCGGTCCTCGCGGCGGACGGAGTCCGGCCCCTTACCGGGCAACTCCGCATCGAGATCGAGCTCTATCCGCCCGACCGGCGACGTCGGGACATCGACAACGTCCAGAAGGCGCTTTTGGACGCCCTCGAACACGGCAGCGCGTACCGCGATGACAGCCAGATCGTGAAGCTGGAAATCGAAAAGGGCGCGCCGGTTCGTGGCGGGCGGACGCTCGTGCGGATCAGGAAGATATAAATGCTGAAACTGCGACCCTATCAAGAGGAGGCGGTGGCTGCGATCTACCGCCACTTACGGGAGCGCAATGACAATCCCTGTGTGGTGATTCCCACCGGCGGGGGGAAGACGCCGGTGATGGCCACGATCTGCAAAGACGCGGTGGGTAGGTGGAACGGCCGCGTGCTTATCCTGGCCCACGTCAAGGAACTGCTCGAACAGGCCGTCGAGAAACTGAACATCGTCGCGCCGGAGTTATGGAACCAGATCGGGGTGTATTCGGCGGGTCTCAAGAGCCGGGACACCGAACACCCAATCATCGTGGCGGGCATTCAGTCGGTCTACAAACGGGCCTGCGAACTGGACGCCTTCGACCTGGTCATCATCGACGAAGCACACATGATCCCGCCGGATGGTGACGGAATGTACCGCACCTTCCTGGAAAACGCCCGCACGGTCAATCCGAACCTCCGCGCGATTGGTCTCACGGCGACGCCGTTTCGCATGAAGAGCGGCATGATCTGCGCGCCGGAGAACATCCTTAACCACGTCTGCTACGAGGTCGGCGTCAAAGAGCTGATCGTGGACGGCCACATCTGCCCGCTGATCACCAAGGCAAGCCGGGAGAAGGTCGATACCTCGGGCCTTCACCTCCGCGCCGGAGAGTTCGTCGCGGGCGAAGCCGAGGAATTGATGGACACCGACGAGCTGGTCGAGTCCGCCTGCCAGGAAATCGTGTCGCAGACGCAGTTCCGCCGAGCGGTGCTCATCTTTGCGACCGGCGTCAAGCACGGTCAGCACATCGCCGACGTGTTACGCGAGCGGTATGGCGCAGAAGCCGGAACCGTCTTCGGCGACACGCTCGATTCCGAGCGCGACCACGTGCTGTCGGACTTCAAGACCGGCAAGCTCAAGTACCTGGTCAACGTGAACGTGCTGACCATGGGCTTCGACGCCCCCAACATCGACTGTGTGGCGATGGTGCGGCCAACGATGTCCCCCGGCCTCTATTACCAGATGGTTGGACGTGGGTTCCGGCTCTGTGACGGCAAGGAGAACTGCCTGGTCCTGGATTTCGGAGGGAATGTCCTGCGGCATGGCCCCGTCGATGACATCCGTCTTCGTGAACCCGACGACCGTGGAAACGGCGAGGCGCCCGCAAAGCAATGTCCCCAATGCAACGCACTCATCGCGGCGGGTTACTCGGTCTGCCCGCAGTGCGATTATGAATTCCCGCCGCCGGAACGTCAGCAGCACGATAGCGAGGCGTCCACCGAGGGCATCTTGTCCGGGCAGTCATCCACCTCCGAGCATGAGGTCCAGGAGGCGTACTACGCAGTCCACCACAAACGCGGCGCACCTGATAATGCGCCCCGGACCTTGCGCGTCGAATATCGACTCGGTTTCAACAACTACCAGTCGGAATGGGTCTGCTTCGAGCACTCGGGATGGGCCCGCAAGAAGGCCGAGTCCTGGTGGCGGCTACGATCCAACGCTCCGTTGCCCGAGTCGGTAGCCGAGGCCGTCGCCATGGCGAACGCCGGAGCGCTGTGCGAGACGAAGAGCATCACCGTGCGCAGCGTAGCGGGTGAGAAGTACGACCGCATCGTGGGCCACGAACTAGGCGAGAAGCCGTTTTATCGAGAGCCGGGCTGGGATGACGAGGACTCCGGGGACGTATCCGAGTACGCCTGGGCCAGTGACGAGGATATCCCCTTTTGAGCGAAATGAACGGCCAACTTCTGAACGCCGCCATCCGCTACGTGGAACTCGGATATCCCGTGTTCCCCTGCGTGTCCGGCGGCAAGGCTCCGCTCACCAAGCATGGGTTCAAGGACGCCACGACCGACCCGGCGCAGATCGAGGCATGGTGGTCCAAGCACCCGGATGCGAACATCGGCATGCCGACGGCGGGCCTTCTCGTCATCGACGTGGACGGTGCGGATAACGCCTGGCCTTCCGATCCCGATAAGGCGCAGGACCTGGCGTGCGGGCCGGTGTCGCTCACGCCACGCGGTGGACGGCACCACATCTTCCGCCAGCCAAAGGGTAAGGAATGGAAAAACACAGCAAGCAGACTCGCACCGAAGGTTGATACGCGCGCCAACGGCGGCTACATCGTCGTGCCGCCCTCGGTTGTGGACGGCAAGCCGTACCGCTGGGCAGAGACGTTGGAGCTGGACGACGCGCCGGAGCAGTTGCCGGAACCCCCCGTTTGGGTAGTAGCCCAAATCGACGGGTCGGGCGACCTGTTCGCTGGAAGTGCCCCTGGGGGCAACGGAAGTGCGCACGATTCGCCACAGGGCGAAGATCCCGCCCCACGTGGCAACTCCATCCCCTCGGGCCAGAGGAATAGCACCCTGGCGCAACTTGCGGGGAACATGCGCCGCGTGGGCATGGGACACGCGGAAATCCGGGCCGCCCTCGATCAGACGAACGCACACCGGTGCAAGCCGCCCATCTCCAGGCGCGAGGTGGACAGGATCACGGCCAGCATCTGCCGGTATGACCCGGATCAGATCGCCGTGGCGGTGACCGAGAACCACTGGGCGCAGGACCAGTCAGGATCATCGGCGGAGGATACCCCCGCCATTCCCGATCCGGGCCCGATGCCGGATGAGCTGCTTCGTATCCCGGGTTTCATTTCCGAGGTGATGGACTACTGCCTCGCCACCGCACCGTACCCCAACCCGGTGATGGCGTTCTGCGGAGCGATCTCGCTGCAGGCGTTTCTGGCTGGACGTAAGGTCCGTGACCCCGGCGATAACAGAACCAACCTCTACCTGCTCGGGCTCGCACATTCGGCCGCGGGGAAGGACTGGCCGCGCAAGGTCAACACGCGCATCGTCCATCATGTCGGCATGGCCGGCTGTCTTGGAGATCGTTTCGCGTCGGGCGAGGGCATCCAGGACGCGCTCTTCAGCGATCCCTGCATGCTGTTCCAGACCGACGAGATCGACGGGATGCTCCAGTCGATCAACAAGGCCAAGGACGCCCGGCATGAGAACATCATGTCCACGCTGCTGACGATGTACTCGTCGGCCAACAGCGTGTTCCCCATGCGGCGCAAGGCGGGCAGAGAACCGCCAGGGACTATCGATCAGCCGTGCCTGGTGGTCTTCGGCACCGCGATCCCCAACCACTACTACGAGGCCCTGTCCGAGCGGATGCTGACCAATGGGTTCTTCGCGCGCATGATCATCCTCGAATCGACGCGTCGAGGTGAGGGTCAGGAACCGCAGATCCTCGACCTGCCCGATAGCGTATTGGCGACGGCCCAGTGGTGGACCAACTTCCGGCCTGGCACCGGCAACCTTGAGAACTGGCATCCGGTCCCGGCTACCGTCAAACAGACCGAAGAGGCGAGATGCGCCCTGATCGAAGCCCGGCGTGAAGCGGAGGCCGAATACGGCAAGGCCGAGGACGCGAGCGACCCGGTCGGCACGACCGTGTGGGGTCGGGTCAGCGAGCAAACGCGCAAGCTCTCCCTGATCTACGCAGTGAGCGAAAACCACCAGCGCCCGGAGATCAGCGCGGACGCCGCTCGTTGGGCGGTACGGTTCGTGATGCACCAGACCCGGCGGATGCTGTTCATGGCCCAGGCCCACGTCGCCGACAACCCCTTCCACGCCGAGTGCCTGAAGCTGATGGAGAAGCTGCGCGACGCTCCGGATGAGACGCTCGCGCACAGCGTCCTGCTCAAGCGGATGAAGATTGATGCGAAGTCCTTCGGCGTGCTGGTGGAGACGCTCGTGCAACGCGGTGACCTGGAGGTGGCGACCGTTCCGCGCGCCGGGACCGCCAGGCGGTCATACCGGTTGCGGGGTGAAACGTGAGGTGAAACCAGCTCCGGAGGTGAAAGGTGAAGCGCAAAGGTGAAACGTGGGTGAAAGGTGAACCGGTCAATCGGGGTGAAAGGAGAGAAACGAGGGTGAAAGGTGAAATGAACGTAAGTATAGTAATAACAACACTCTCTCTTCACCTTTCCCTCCTTTCACCCGTACCCCCCCTCGCGATTTTTTCTGTCCCTTTTTGCGTGTCTGCGCGAGGGGGGGGTGAAAGGTGAAACGTGAGAATAGGTACTTCCCCGCCGTAGGCGCAGGAGAGGTCGCTGGGAACAGCCACGGGCATAGACACAGTTTGTTTAGCGCGGCAGACCCTGGCTCACGACGCCACGGGGGGCGCAGAGTTACATATGCGTACTTCTTCAACACGGCGCGTTGTGGGCGAGTCTGGGGCGCGATCGTGGCTCTCTGGTATCGAACGCCAACGGGGCCGCAATACCGCCACAGGCGCCGACGGTGGGCCCCGTGGGCCTTCCTGGAGTCGTAGGCCGGTCGGCCAGGAGGACGCCGGGAGTATCAACAGATGACCTTGCAGACAGCGGGACGCATGACATGGAGGGCGAATGATGAAGATTGAGCAACGGCCCTCAGCCAAAGCCAGACCATATGAGCGCAGCTCCGCACCGCCGGGGACGACGGATGTTGCGACATCCGGCGCCGGAGAAACCCAACGATTTTCCCAAGGGGCGAGCCTCGCCTCGGGACGTGGAGGCAACGGGTGCAGAGGCCCGCGCCAGGCGGCCCGAGAACCTAACTGGGGTCCACGTGGGACGTTTTGGGCGACGCCTGGCGGCCGGGACGGCCACCGCGTCGCCCAACGAGAACCGTTGCCAACGCGGGCTGCCAGGGGCGAACTCGGACCCGGCGGTCGAGCGAATCACCGCGAGTCCCATGAGTACGGGATGGCGCGCGGGATGTTCCCGACCAACGCCGTGTCCGGTCGCTCAGCTCGTCTCCAGTTCGTCAGGTGGCGGTGGCTGCAACTTCTCGAAGGTGCCGAACCGCGCGTAGAACATCTGCAGGAAATAGCTCGAGTCCTTGGTGCCGCATTCCGGGCAGAAACGAAAGTGCTTCTCAACATCGTCGCCGCGTCGCCACGTTCGCACCTGAAACTCAAGTCTGCATCGCTGGCACTTGAACGTCAGCACACGATGGGCGCTCTCCCGAGGCGTAGAGGCCGCTTTGCCGTTCGATGGACAGGATCGACTTTGTGGCACGTTCAGGTCGCCGCCGTTCGAGAATCTTCGTTCGAATCGCTTTCCCATGATTCGGCCCCTCGCCCAATAACACGACTCCGGCGGAAGCACCCTCCCGAGGTGCGGCTGCCGTCTATTCTATCGGCAAGCCACATCCACCGCGAAGGGAAGCCCATCAAGGTCGGGGCTTGCGCGCCACGATCGCAAGAACTTGCGACCTTGACACGGCTCAGTTCCATGGAGATCGATCAATGAACGTTGAACTTCGGCCCTTGACCGAGATCACGCCGTATGAGCAGAACCCCCGGCTGAACGATGCCGCCGTGGACGCTGTGGCCGAGTCCATCCGCCGGTTCGGGTTCCGCCAGCCGATCGTGGTGGACGAGGCCGGGGCCATCGTCTGCGGTCATACCCGTTGGAAGGCGTCGCAGAAGCTCGGGCTGGAGAAGGTGCCGGTCCATGTGGCGACGGATCTCACACCGGAGCAGATCCGGGCGTACCGCATCGCGGACAACAAGACCGCAGAGCTGGCCGAGTGGAACCTCGAGCTGCTACCCATCGAGCTGGCGGAGCTGCAGGGCGCGGACATCGACTGGTCGCTGCTCGGGTTCGACCAGGACGAGTTGGCTGTACTGCTCGATCCGGGCGTGAAGCAGGGCCTGACCGATCCCGACGAGGTGCCCGACCCACCCGACGAGGCGATAACCCAGCCAGGCGACCTGTGGGTGCTGGGCGAGCACCGGTTGCTGTGCGGCGACTCGGGCAAAGCCGAGGATATCGACCGCCTGCTCGACGGCGCGACGATCGACCTGGTTTCGATGGATCCGCCGTATAACGTGAAGGTGGAACCGCGCAGCAGCACGGCTATCGCCGCTGGCCTCAGTTCCCATCCCGACCTCTCGAAGAAGATGCACCACCAGAGCTTCGACGTCGCCCGCGGCGTTACCGACCCGGCCAAGGCGCGCAAGAAGATGCGGGCCAAGGATCGGCCGCTGGAGAACGACTTCGTTTCAGCAGAGGCATTTGACGAGATGCTGCTGGCGTGGTTCGCCAACGCCGCGCGCGTGCTCAAGCCGGGCGGGTCGTTTTTCATCTGGGGCGGCTACGCGAACCTCGGCAACTACCCCGCGCCGCTCAAGGCCACCGGGTTGTACTTCAGCCAGGGAATCGTCTGGGACAAGCAGCACCCAGTGCTCACCCGCAAAGACATGATGGGCTGCTTTGAGCTGGCGTTCTACGGCTGGAAGGAAGGAGCCGGGCACAAGTTCTTCGGCCCCAACAATGCGACGGACCTCTGGCACGTCAAGAAGGTCAACCCGCAGAGCATGGTCCATTTGACGGAGAAGCCGGTCGAGTTGGCTGTGCGGACCATGCAGTATTCGTCGCGCCCGGGCGAGAGCGTGCTGGACCTTTTTGGTGGTTCGGGTTCCACGCTGATCGCGGCCGAGCAGACCGATCGACGGGCGTTTTTGATGGAACTCGACCCGCTGTATTGCGACGTTGTCGTGCAGCGCTGGGAGAAGTTCACGGGACGGAAGGGGGAGAAAGGCAGATGATCACACACCGCGGCGTCGGCTTGAGTTGTCACAGACATGGCCACCGGGGGCGCGGTGGTGAAGCCCTTTCGGCCCTCTTGCAGGCATCCATGAACGGCGCGATTTCCTTCATGATCCGCTCTTGTTCTTCGTTCGATACAGGCGAGCCACCGGACGAAGACCTATCTGGCCATGCCCCCAGATGCCTCGTCCAGAGCTTCCGTATCAGGGAGCCCTCTTCAGGCTGCACGCCGTGGGGGTCTTCGCGCCCGGATTCCTTCGCCAGCTGGCGGGCTTCGGATACTTGGCGCAGAGCGCATCGGAGATCATCGTGCCAAACAAAGGACTGATCGCGCGCGAGCACTTCCTCTGCCAGCGTCTTGTGCAGCCTATCACCAGAACAGAAGATATGGGCGAAGGGAGAGTAGTAGAAATACTCCATGTCGATCCTGTTGGTCGAGCGCGTCCCGATGTGCTCGTACACAAGAGCCAACTGGAAAAGGAGGTTCACCCGAGCGCAGTGGTGCGCGAAAGCAGCGAAGTCACTGAGACGAGAGAATCCACCATAGCGCCAGCGGCTCAGCGTCCATTCTCGAACCTCGGGGATGGCGTTGATTTCCTCAATGAGGCAATCGATGAGGGTGAGCTGGGCTTCGGGCTCCACCAACAGGGCATCAACAACCTGGCGCACCAGAGAGAGAGACCGCCGCGGTGCCCAGTCGATACGACGCTGCAATCTGCGCTTGAAAGCCTCAAGATCAAGAGCCTTCGACGACCTCCGCCAGCTGGCTGCCAAGAGCTCCTCTGCCTCGTCGAAGCTGTCGCAAGACCATCGAATCAGCGCTTCGTCTTCAGGTTGGACATCGATGAACGCACCAACAGATCCATCACCGGCGACGACTCTCTTTGCGCCTCCGACGACCGGCCTCCTATCCATCGTAAGCTCGCTACCCAAGAGGTCGTTCGTACAAAGCGTTCGGTAGTCCACATTGATGATGCCCTGACTTGGCTGGATCTTCCTGGCAAGCTGTCGGACAGTCGCCTGGGCTTTGTCGGGCTCCATTCCTGGCTTCTTGAGGTCGGCAAGGACTTCGAGAATGAGCACTGGCGGGACGACGACAAGGAAGTACCTGTCGAGTTCGAATGTGTCTTCCCTGCTCAGACACTGGTATGCCGATTTGTCCAATATGATTGTCGGCCCCATCGCGCTCACTTCTGCCGCGGTTCTGAGGATACATGCAGCAGAAAGATTCGCCCAGTGTTGATCGCAAGTCAAGCCTTCTTCACTTGGGGACGTACCTTCAGGAGAAGTGTGAGCCTCGTCAGACCGGAGCAACGCCCCGGCGGCTGCCGAGGCGTCGGGGGAGGGGACATGATGGGTTTAGCCGTTGAACTCGAACTGCCCGCGGTCGACCTTGCGGAAGCGGGACGCATCGCCCTTGACGGTGGTTTCGCGCATCATCGCGGCGTAGAGCGTGGCGTGCGGCGTTTTGCCGTTGGGGCTCGACCACAGGCCCTTGGCCGCCATCACCTCGACCATCTCCTTCGCCCGCATCGGCTTGCCCGTGTCGCGCAGAACCTGGGCGGCAGCATCGAGGGCACTCATACGCTTGGCGTCCTTCTTGGCCGGCGGCTTCTTCACAGTGGCCTTCGTCGCCTTGGCGGCTTTCGCTGTGGGTTTGCCGGCGGGCTCGATCTTCGCTGGCCCCCGCAAACGCTGGGCGCTCTTGATGTGAATGCTCTTGCCCGTGGCGGTGTTGGTCGCGTGCCAGCCGCCGCCCTTGTGGGTGCGGTCGATACGGACCGTGGTGAGCCTGTCGCTGACCTTGGCCAGGTACTTCCTCCCGGTCTTAACCTCGTTCTTCTTCATCGCATGTCTCCTCTGTCAAAGGGGTCACTTGTCCCGCGGTTACTCCCGCAGCGTCTCGTCGATGCGTTCGCGCTCAATGCCCGATGGGCCCTCGCCCAGAGCGTCGGGGGCGCTGGGCGACGTGGCCGCGTTCCGGCCCGCCTCGTACGCGGCTTCGAGGGCGGCCTTGAGGCCCCAGACCGATACCTCGTGGAAGTCGAGGCGGTCGCTCTTGCGGATGGCCAGCGTATCGATGTCGAGGTGCCGGGCAGCGATCTGTTCCAAGGTCTTCTGCATCGTCGTCGTTCCTTCCTGTTCGGCGTTCAGAGTCATCACTGTGTCAGTACGCTGCGTCTTGCCGAAAGGGAAGGGCATTCCGTGAAACATCGCAACGTTGCCGCACATTGTTCGCAGGCTGTGAAGTGTTACCGGAATGGCTGCCCATGAATGAAGTAACGCCGAACATGATGTCAGATGTGGACCGCCCGGGGGCGGTGAGCCCTACGGCGCTGCCCGTCGCCGACGCCGCAAGGCTGCTCAGTGCCGCGGGTGGGCAGCAGGTGACGGTGGAGATGCTCGAGGCTGACGTGGCTGCCGGCGCGCCCACGAATGCGGACGGCACCATCAACCTAGTGTACTACGCCGCGTGGCTGGCGAAGGAGATGTCGAGCGGTGGCGATTGACCCGCGCAAACTGAGGCCCACTGAACTGGTGCGGCTGCTGAACTCGACTCCGCTGGGCGAGGTCATCTCCGAGCGGCAGTTGCACCGGCATCGCGCGCGTGCAGGCTTCCGCATCGGTGACGGGAAGACCATAGACCTGCTGCGCTACGTGGCTTGGCTGGTCATTGAGCGGCATCGGCCGAAACCGGAACCCGAGGGCTTGACCGGCTACGAGGCTCACAAGGAGCGGGCCCGGGCGCGGAACGAACTGCTGTCGCTCTCCGGCCGGAACATCGGCGAGCTGCCGGAGGTCGTGAACGCTGAGCGCAAGGCACAGGCCGAGCGGGATTTTCGGTTCTTCTGCGAGCAGTACCTCCCGCAGACCTTCCACCTGCCGTGGTCGCCCGATCACCTCAAGGTAGTCGCCAAGATCGAGCAGGCCGTGTTGGAGGGCGGACTGTTCGCAATGGCGATGCCGCGCGGGAGCGGAAAGACCAGCCTATGTGAGATCGCTTGTCTGTGGGCACTGGTGTATGGCCATCGGGAGTTCGTCGCGCTCATCGGCAGCGACGAGGACCACGCCGCGAACATGCTCGACTCGATCAAGGTCGAATTGGAGACCAACGACGCGCTGCTCGATGACTTCCCGGAAGTCTGCTTCCCGATCCGGGCGCTGGAAGGTATCCACCAGCGCGCGGGTGGGCAGCTCTACCAGGGCCGGCAGACGCACATCGGCTGGACGGCGCGGGAGATCGTGCTGCCCACCATGCAGGAGAGCAAGGCCAGCGGTGCCATCATCCGCGTGGCCGGCATCACCGGGCGCATCCGGGGGATGAAGCACAAGCGAGTGGATGGCACCAGCATCCGCCCGGCGCTGGTGCTGATCGACGATCCACAGACGGATGAGTCAGCCCGGTCGCCGTCGCAATGTGCCAACCGCGAACGGATTCTGTCCGGGGCGATCCTCGGCTTGGCCGGACCGGGGCGCAAGATTGCGGGTCTGATGACGTTGACCGTCGTGCGTCCCGATGACTTGGCCGATCGACTCCTGGACCGCGCCAAGCACCCGCAGTGGCAGGGCGAACGCACCAAGATGGTCTACGCCTGGCCGGCTAACGAAGCAATGTGGGCGCGGTACGCCCAGCTCTGGCGCGAGGGCATGGCCGCCGATCGCGGTATCACCGATGCCACTGAGTTCTACCGTACCAACCGCGAAGCGATGGACGAAGGCGCGGAGATCGCTTGGCCGCAGCGGCATCATCCCGACGAGCTGTCGGCGCTCCAGCACGCCGTGAATCTCAAGCTGGATCGCGGCGAGGCCGCCTTCTGGGCCGAGTATCAGAACGAACCACTGCCCGAAGAAGAGGTCGACGAGGATCTGCTGACCGACGATCAAATCGCAGCCAAGGTCAACGGTATGAAGCGCGGCGAGGTTCCGTTGGGCTGCACGCACATGACCATGTTCATCGACGTGCAGGCCAAGGCGTTGTTCTGGCTGGTGGCCGCGTGGGAGGATGACTTCACCGGGTACGTCATCGACTACGGCACCGAGCCGGACCAGAAGGCGGCGTACTTCACGCTCCGGGACGTTCGCCGGACCCTGGTGATGGCCGCGCCGCGGGCCGGCCTGGAGGGCTCGATCTACGCGGGGCTGGAGCGACTGACCAATGCAACGTTGGGCCGCGAGTGGCGGCGGGATGATGGGGCTCACGTGCGAATCGATCGTTGCCTGATCGACGCCAACTGGGGCCAGACCTCGGACGTGGTCTACCAGTTCTGTCGGCAGTGCAAACATGCCGGCGTGGTGTTGCCCAGTCACGGGCGGTACGTCGGCGCGTCGAGCATCCCGTTCAGTGAGTACAAACGCAAGCGCGGCGACCGCGTGGGGCTCAACTGGCGCATCCCGGTTATACGAGGCAAGCGCTCCGTGCGGCACGTCGTGTTCGACACCAACTACTGGAAGAGCTTCGTGCAGGTCCGCCTAGCAGTGCCCATGGGTGACCCCGGCTGCCTATCGCTGTTCGGCCGCAAGCCCGAGGCGCATCGTCTGCTGGCTGAGCATCTGACCAGTGAGTACCGCGTGAAGACCCAAGGACGGGGGCGGACAGTGGACGAGTGGAAACTGCGGGTCGATGGCCTCGACAACCACTGGCTGGACGGCCTAGTTGGATGTGCTGTGGCCGCGTCGATGCAGGGCGCGGTGCTGTTCGGGACGGAATCGAAACCCGTCGCACGTCCACGCATGCGGTTGTCAGAGCTGCGGAGGGGCCGGCGATGAGCGAGTCAGAGTCGAAGGCGGCGCAGGAGCAGGACGAACGGCGCGGGCTTGTGTGCCCGAAGTGCGGGTGTGGACACTCTCGCGTCATCTACACGCGTGCCTCTTGGGGTGGGCGGATCATCCGGAGGAGGGAGTGTCGCAGTTGCGGGCACAGGATAACGACCTACGAGCGGATGGGGGGTTGATTCATCTGGCCATCGTTTCGGTGAACATTGACTGGCAACAGCAGAGGCGCACGCGGTCCAGGACTCCGACCATGTGATCACTCAGATGGCCGAAGTAGCGGTGCCGCGTGTGGGATTGGCCACATGGAGGCGAATGGGCCTGGTTTGCCGCGAAGGAAGCGGTTCACGGTTGAGTCGAGAGGCTTCATTCGATATGATGATGGTCGATAGCCCGGCAATTGGGAAACCTCGATTGAGTCGGGTGGCTCGCCCAGGAACGATCGTGGTTTGGGCTTGGATAAGTGAGAGATGCTGGGTGAAAGGTGCCTTCTATGCAAACTCGGTGTTCTAGCCTGCTTGTACTTGTGTGTATTGTCACTTGTGCCTCCTCCGGTTGCGGAGGGGCTGACGGGACCGCCGGGAAGAACGGTCGTGGCGCCGGGCAACCCATTCCCGACACGGCCGGAATCGTCAGAGTGCAGAATACACACTGGTACGCCGACCACCACCTGAACACCGATCAGGGGCGACAAGTGCACGTCGTGGATCGAGCAACCGGTGCTGAGCTGATTCTCCTGGGCGTCAGCGGCCAAGCGCCGTCCGACGCCATCCTTCGCGTCGGCGGCGAGACACAGCACATGGTTCTAGACGAGCACGGCGCCATTGTGGCTGCGCGCCGAGGTGACGAGCTGTACCTATTCGAGTACGCCGAGACGCACCTTACCATACACTCCCAGCTAGCACCGACCGAACCGTGGGAGACGACCGAGCTGACTCCGGAGGAACTTGCCGACGCCTACATGACCCTCCTCGCCAGTTCGCCGACGCCAACGGTGAAGCTGGCCGGCAAACTCGCGAGCGTTGCGCAGGCTAGTTACGATTCGTCTTGCGACGAGATCAAGTCGGTCGCGTTGCCGACACCGGTTGGTGCCAGCCGGGGCCTGCTCACCAACTTCCTGTCGGCTGTCGGGGCTAACACTGTGCAAGGCGCCTGGGGTGCGTGCGACTGGTTTGGCGCGGCCGTCGGCGCCGTAACTACGGGTGCCCTGGTTGCGAGCGGCGGCGGTGCTTTCTTCGCCGGCTTTGGAGGCAGCTTCGTGGGAGCCGGAGCGAGCGTGCTGTGCGACGCGATTGTCAATCCGCCGGCGCAGAGCGGGGCGACATGCGAGCCCCTGCAACAATCACACGAAGATCCCTACTCGATTCTGGATCATCTCGACGATCTGTCCGCTCAGGAGCGCACGGAGACCATCGTTCGCAACGCCCGCCGGGCCGTCGACGACGGCAGTAACCCGATCGCAGTCCTGCTTGGCGCCACCATCGTCCACTCTTCCTACGAGGACTCCGCCGGAGACTCCTCCGAGGGCTCAGCAGAGGACTCAGCGCCCTGCCCCGACGGTTTCGAACGTTGGGATGACGAGGAGTGCCTCAACGACGACGGCTGTCCGCCGGATCTGCCCTATCTGGGGCCCGAGGGGTATTGCTGGACCGAGGCGAGTGACATGCTCGACGGCTTGAGTCCGCCGGAGCCAGACGGTAGCTACATTGACGATGATGCGTCGGTCACGAATACCGGGGTTTCACCATACGGTACTCTTGAGATTGCGGTTGACTCTTTTGACAACACCATCACACGTTACACGTATGACGGAGACTGGCACGTCGGTGCGAGTGGCACGGTCACATATAACGTGCCGGCAGCAGCGTGGGAGCCGCCGCACATTCACGCGCCGCGTATCGTTGTGGAACTCGTATCCCTGGCCAGCTGCCACCACCCCGATAACACGTACCAGGATATGATCGCCTCGTCGTCCGCTCTCGTAGTAGACCTGGAGTCGACTTCTGGCACGATCGCGTATGACCTTTGGACCGAAGAGCTGATGTATGGCGACATAGGTCAATGCATGGCGGTGTATGCACATGTTATGCCATCAGCATACTATTCGACGACACATGACAGTCAGTACCTGCGGCCTATGGTCTTCAGCCCCTGGAGCCACTGCGCAACATCTGATCCCATAATGATACAACCGCCGGTGAGTTCGGGCACCCCTGGTCTCTGCGAGAGTTGCCCGGATCCGTCAACGCCGCCATCTTGGTATGAAAACGTGATTCGACGCCGCGAGGAAACGTGGTAGCGCAGCTGGGTATGGGGTCGCCAATGGAGAAGCATGTGATGTGGTGGGTACGTTATTGGCGTCGTTTTGGACTTCGATTTCTCGCATGCTTATGCCTGTTGCCGATCTCGCTGATCGTCCAGGGATGTAGTACTGGGGCCACCGGCGGGGGTGGTGGAAGTCGCCCCGTAGACGAGGCCGAGGCTGGGTCGCAGGCGCATGTGCTCTCCGACGGCGAATGGACGCTCGACCTCGCGGACTATGTCGAGAACGATTGCGTCTGGGTCGAGGGTGATCGTGTGACCCGGTACTCCCCAGGATGCGATGGCACGGATGGGCTCTCTGCCGGCGGGAGATTCGTCACCCAGAAGGACGGCTCGTTATTCTGCACGTTCGCGGTGCAGTTGCCAGACGGAGGTGCTATCGCCACCTATGAGTTGACCCTCGACCGCGATACGGACGAGCGTTGCCATGGGACCCTTGTCGTGAATATGAGTCAACCGGCCGTCGAATTCGCTCAGGACGCGGTCCTTCAGTACGCTGGTGCTATCGGTGACGTTGAGCCGCCTCCGGTTGTCGAGTGCGAAGGGGACACGGATTGCGACGGCAATCTCGTTTGCGACGAGGGCAGATGTGTGGAAGCCCCCGCACCTTTGCCCGAGGACGAGGATGTGGGCGCCCCGGACCCAAGCCCAGACCCCAATGCGGAATGTGGGGGAAATGCTGACTGCGCCGAGAGCGAGATCTGCGAGGATGGTGAGTGCGTCGGCATTGATTGTGCAGAGGATGGAGATTGCGCTGACGGAGAAATCTGCGAGTATGGCATGTGTTTTCTGGTCGCCTGTGTTCAGGATGAAGACTGCGCCGACTGGGAGATCTGCGACAGCGGTGAGTGCGTCGAGGCCGAGTTCGGGTGCCTCGAAGACACCGACTGTGCCGTGGATGAGATCTGCGAGGACGGTGAGTGCGTCGTTTGGCTTTGATGACGCCACACTCCCCGCTGACAATCGTGCTGTCTGACACGGCGCCAGCAGGGACACCGGCTTCACTCCGTGAATCGCCGATCAGAGTGTAATCGCTGGGCAATGGCCGTGCGGGGTGTTCGTCGGCTCTTTGAGTCCGGCTGTCTCTTCGGGTCTACAATCGCGCGGGAGTGGTTGCTTCCATCTACGATGGCTGTGCGATCGTCCGGGGCGCGTCCCGTCGAATCGACGCCCCAAGTCTGACTACATGGACCAGCCGGTGGCTCTTATCCATGCCATGTACACATGCGTAACGATCTTCTCCGAAGGCGGTGTTTGGCGTTGCACCGTAACCGGCGAACGCGTATGTAACGGGTAGATAACCAGGCCGGGCATTCCCGGAGGCGAGCGGTCGGCGGCTGATCACCGCCTGGACCGTTGAGCCAGCAAGTGACGCGCCGTGTGGGGCCACACCCCCATGCGGCGCTTTTTGTTTGCCGGTGTCGCCTGCGGGAACGCCCGGCCGGAGTAGAACCGTGGCCGAGGACCTGGAACAGACCATCCGCGAGAGCGCCGCAGGCCCCAAGCGGGCCCAGGGCGATTCGGGCAGCGTGGAGCAGCACGATCTGACGGACCAGATCCAAGCTGACCGCTACCTGGCTTCGAAAGAGGCTGCGAAGAAGGGCCTCGGCGTGCGGAGAACGAAGGTGGTCCCCCCAGGGGCCGTGTGAGGTGAGTGATGGACGCATTTGAACTTCCTCTGTTCGGTGGCAGCTCATTCTGGGCGTTCCTGTTCGCCGTGATCTAACTGCTGTTGCCGCTTCTGCCGGACGTGACTGGTTGATGCTCAAATGGCTGCGACAACTCGGTACGAGGAAGCCTGCCAGCAACGGTCAGGGGCGGCTGCTCGTCGTGCGCGGCAAGTACGACGCGGCCCAGACCACCTACGAGAACCGCCGGCACTGGGCGAATGCCGATCACCTGTCGGCCAGCGCCGCCACCAGCGCCGAAGTCCGGCGGACCTTGCGTAGCCGGGCCCGCTACGAGGTGGCCAACAACAGCTACGCCAAGGGCATCGTGCTCACCCTGGCCAACTACGTGGTGGGCACCGGCCCGCGGCTGCAGATGCTCACCGACGACCCCGAGACCAACCGGCTGATCGAGCGCGAGTTCGCCCGCTGGGCCAAGGCGGTCGGGCTGGCCCACAAGCTGCGCACCATGCGGATCGCCCAGTGCGAGACCGGCGAATGCTTCGGCCTGCTGGCGACCAACCCGCGCATCGACGCCCCCGTGCAACTCGACGTGCGGCTGATGGAGGCCGATCAGGTGGCTTCGCCACCGGGCTACGGGCTGCAGGCTCCGGGCTTCAGGAATGGCCTGAAGTCTGAAGCCCGAAGCCAGGAGCCTGTTCTTGACGGCATCCTCTTCGACGAGTCCGGCAACCCGGTGGCGTACACCGTCCTGCGGCGGCATCCGGGCGACACCAGCGCGTGGAAGACCGGCGGTATGGAGTTTGACGTCTTGCCTGTTGAGTCGGTCATTCACCTGTTCCGCGCCGAGCGCCCCGGCCAGAGTCGCGGAGTGCCCGAGATCACCCCGGCGCTGCCGCTCTTTGCCCAACTGCGGCGCTACACCCTGGCCGTGCTCGGCTCGGCGGAGCAGGCAGCACTGCCGTCGGGTGTCATCTACACCGACGCCCCCGCCGACGCGGAGGCCTCGAACGTCGAGCCGATGGACCAGGTCGAGATGGACCGGGGGACGTGGATGACCATGCCCTTCGGTTGGAAGATCGGCCAGGTCAAGGCCGAGCAGCCCACCACGGTCTACGGCGACTTCAAGCACGAGGTGATCAACGAGATCTCGCGCTGCCTGAACATGCCGTTCAACATCGCCGCAGGCAACAGCTCAGGCTACAACTACGCCTCCGGTCGACTGGACCATCAGGCGTTCTTCAAGGCCATCCGCATCGATCAGGCGTACCTCGGCGACATGGTCCTGGACCGCGTGTTCAAGGCATGGATCGACGAGGCGGTGCTCATCGAAGGGTATCTGCCGCAGTCGGTGCGCACGCTGGACGCCGAGTTCCCGCACCAGTGGTTCTGGGACGGCTTCGAGCACGTCGATCCGGCGAAGGAAGCCAACGCTCAGGCTACGCGCCTGGCCAGTCACACCACCACGCTCGCCGCCGAGTACGCCAAGGCGGGTCTCGATTGGGAGTCCGAACTGCGCCAGCGGGCGCGCGAGGCGGCGCTGATGCGAGAACTGGGATTGGAGGAGGCTGGAGCCGAAGAGAGACACGAAGACGACGACACGGAGGACGCCGATGTCACGGACGACGCACGACAGGTTGCCTGACGAACAGGAGCAGCTACCCCGCCGGCTCGAGCTGCGCTGTACGGTGGACGACATCGTGGTCGAAGCCGCGGCCGGTGACGGCGAGATCGTGCCGCGCTTCCTGATGGTCGCCTACACCGGCGGTCCGATGCGGGTGGAGGGCTGGCGGTTCCCAGTGGTGGTGGACCTCGAAGGTCTGTCCATCCCCTCCCAGCGCCGGCCGGTGCGCTTCGGGCACAGCATGTTCGCCGGTGTGGGGCACACCGAACGCATTGCGGTCGAGAACGGACAGCTTATCGCCGAGGGCATTGTGTCGCGGGATACGGTGGCGGCGCGGGAAGTCGTAGCGAGTGGCAAACGCGGGTTCCCCTGGCAGGCGTCGATCGGCGCCCAGGTCGCCCAGGCGGAGTTCATCCAAGCTAGCCAGAGCGTGACCGTCAACGGCCGGACGTTCGAGGGCCCGGTGTACGTCGCCCGCCGGACGACGTTGGGCGAGATCAGCTTTGTCGACCTCGGGGCGGACGCGAGCACAACCGTCGCCATTGCGGCGCAACGGCAGGAGGAACTACCCATGAATGAGACGAAAGACACGGAAGTCGTCGAAACGCCGGACGGCGCAAGGGCCGAGGCAACGGTGGACGTCGGCGCGAGCACGGACGCGAGCGCCGGCGTCAAACGCGACACCTCATCTCAGCCAGGAGCCGGTGCTGCGGTCGACGCCGTCGCTGAGTTGCGGGCCGGCGCCGCGGCGGAGACAAAACGTCTGGCAGCCATTCGCAAGGTATGTGGCAGTCGCCACCCCGAGCTCGAGGCGCAGGCGATTACCGAAGGCTGGACCACGGACAAGTGTGAGTTGGAAGTGCTGCGGGCGTCGCGACCGAAGGCGCCGGCGGTGCACATCGTGGACGACGCGATGGGCGGTCCGGTCCTGGAGGCTGCGTGCATGCTCACCGCCAAGCTCGCAGACGTGGAGCAGCTCTATGACGATAAGACGCTCGACGCCGCCAGCAAGCGGTTCCGCGGTGGGATCGGGCTGCAGGAGCTGCTCCTTGAGGCCGCGTGGGCTAACGGTTACACCGGCCGCAACTTCCGCGACAGCCGTAGCGTGTTGCGGTGTGCGTTCGGACGGGACCTCCAAGCCGGGTTCTCCACGATCGACGTCGGCGGCATCCTGTCCAACGTGGCCAACAAGTTCCTGCTGGAAGGCTTCTTCAGCGTCGAGCGGACCTGGCGGAACATCTGCTCAGTCCGCAACGTCAGCGACTTCAAGACGGTCACCAGCTACCGGCTGATCGGCAAGGATCAGTACGAGAGAGTCGCCCCGGGTGGCGAACTCAAACACGGCACGCTGGGCGAGGAGTCGTACAGCAACAAGGCCGACACCTACGGCCTGCTGCTCTCCATCGACCGGCGCGACGTGATCAACGACGACCTGGGGGCGATCACCACGGTCCCGCGCAAGCTGGGACGGGGTAGTGGTCTGAAGATCAACGACGTGTTCTGGACCACCTTCCTGGCCAACAGCAACTTCTTCAAGGTGGCCAACAACAACTATCTGGACGGCGTGGACACGGTTCTGGGGATCGACGGGCTGACCAAGGCCGAGGTCGGCTTCATGGACTTGGTGGATGCCGACGGCAAGCCCATCGGGATCATGCCGGCGGTGGTGCTGGTGCCCACGTCGCTCTCGGCCATGGGCACCATGCTCCATAAATCGGTGGAACTGCGCAACACGACGGCGTCCACCAAGTACCCGGTGGCCAACCCGCACGCGGGCAAGTTCCGGGTGGAGGTCAGCCGGTACCTGAGCAACGCCCAGTACTCCGGCTATTCGGACAAGGCGTGGTATCTGCTGGCTGATCCGAGCGATCTGCCGGTGATCGAAGTCGCGTTCTTGAATGGGCAAGAGGCACCAACCATCGAGACCGCCGAGGCGGACTTCCACGTACTGGGCGTGCAGATGCGGGGATATCATGATTTCGGGGTCGCTTTGCAGGAACCGCGTGGCGGGATCCGCAGCAAAGGCGAAGCGTAGGCAGTAGGCAGTAGGCAGAAGACAGAAGGCAAGAGGCGAGAGGCGAGAGGCAATAGGCAAGAGCACGGAAGGGGCTGAATCATGGCTCAGGCAACATTCGTTCAAGAAGGTCAGAGCATCGACTACACGCCCAGTGCGGTCGTCGCGTCCGGTGACGTGGTCGTCCAGGGCGAGTTGGTCGGCGTCGCCAAGCAACCCATTGCGGCCAACGCGCTCGGCGCGCTCGCGGTTGCGGGCGTGTTCGACTTCGCCAAGGCCACCGGTGGCGGCACGGCCATCACCGCCGGCGCCAACGTCTACTGGGACGACGGCGGCAACGTCGCCACTACCACGGCCAGCGGCAACAAGCTCATCGGTAAGGTGATCGCCGCGGCTGGGGATGACGACGCGACGGTGCGGGCACGGATGAGTCAGTGAAGAAGGCTGCAGCCTGAAGCCCGGAGCCTACCAGATGGGAGATCTCCTAGAACAAGGCGCGACCTGGCTGGAGGATCAGCGGACCCATCACATGTCTCGGACCGTGACCTATCAGCGCGGTGCGGACTCAGTGGAGCTGGCCGCGACCATTGGCCGAACCGAGTTCGAGCAGGCCGACGAGTATGGGGTGATCCAGCGCACCGAGTCGCGGGACTTCCTGGTGAAAACGGCGGACCTAGTCCTGAATGGTGAACCGACCCTGCCAAAGGCCGGTGACCATATTCGAGAGTCCGTCGCCGACACGCCGCCCCGCGGGCGCGTGTTCGTGTACGAGGTAATGGCCCCGGGCAAAGAACCGCCCTGGCGCTACAGCGATCCGTACCGCAACACCCTGCGGATTCACACCAAGCACGTGCGCACGGAGGAGTCATGAGTGCGAGGGACGTAGGCAATCTGGAAGGCGAGGCTCAGCAGGAAGGGCAGGGTCAGACCATGAACACGCTGATCTCCGTCGCCGACGCCGTGGTGGCCAGCCTCAATGACGGCTCGTTCAGCCAGTCGTTCACCGCCGAACGGAAGTATGTGCCGGTCTTCGAGCTGCCGGACATGGAGACACTCCGTGTGACCGTCGTACCAAAATCGGTGTCGATCAGCGCTGCGGCGCGGGATAGCGACTTCTTCGACAGCGCTGTCGACGTCGGCGTGCAGAAGAAGGTCAACCCCGACGAGTTAACGGAGATCGACGCGCTGATGAACCTGGTCGAGGAGATCATCGACCACCTGCGGGGCAAGCGGCTGGACGCGCTGCCCGAGGCGGCCTGGCGGGCGATTGCTCACGAGCCGGTCTTCGCCCCCGAACACCTGGACCAGGTCCGCCAGTTCACCAGTGTGCTGACGGTGACCTATCGGGTGCGGAGATAGACTCGTGGCTGCGAACGTGTACTTGCGCACCATCAGCATCAGCTCTTCGTGGCAGAAGCTGGCCGACACGTCCACCGTGGTCAACGTGACCATCGTGCCGGTAACCAACACCAACGTGCGCTTCCGGGGGGGGACGTCGGCGAGTTGGCCGGGCAACGTCGCGGTGAAGCTGGAGGGGGTGGATCTGGCGGATCTCGAAGTGCGCGGCGTACCCGGGTCGACCATGTTCGTGATCGGACACACGCGCTAGGGAGGATGAGCTGATGGCCATCAAGCTGGGCATGGAAGCCAAGCTGTTCTACCAGACGGACGGCGTGGGCGGGACTGCGGGCTGGAACGAGCTGACCAACGTGCGGGACGTGACCCTGTCGCTGGAGACCGGTGAGGCGGACGTCACCACTCGGGCCAACCAGGGCTGGCGGGCGACCGCGGCCACGCTGAAGGAAGCCAACGTCGAGTGGGAGATGGTCTGGGACACCGCCGACGCGGGCTTCACCGCGGTCAAAGACGCGTTCTTCAACAACCAGGCCATCGGCCTGCGGGTGCTGGACGGCGACGCCGGCCAGGGGCTGGAGGCGGACTTCTCCATCACCAACTTCAGCCGCAACGAGGCCCTGGAGGAGGCCATCACCGTGAGCGTTACGGCCAAGGTGACCTACTCGACCACGGCGCCGGCTTGGGTAACGAATCCCACGTAGGCAGATGAACCATGAAAACATTCACGGACAACGCTAGCCGTTCCTGGACCGTCACCATCAACGTCGACGCCATCAAGCGCGTCCGCGATCTGCTGGGGGTGGACCTGCTGCAGATCGTCGAGGGCACGTTGATCGAGAAGCTCATCCGCGATCCGGTGCTGCTGTGCGACGTGGTCTACGTGGTGTGTAAGCCGGAGGCGGACCAGAAGGGCGTCAGCGACGAAGACTTCGGCCGGGCGATGGCGGGTGATGCCATCGAGCACGCCACCAAGGCCCTATTGGAGGAACTGGTGGGTTTTTCCCCGAGCCCGAGGGACCGGGAGAACCTCGGGCGGGTACTGGAGACCACCTGGCGGGTGATGGATCGGGCCCGGGACCTGATCGAACAGAAACTGACCAGCGGGCAGCTCGACGCACAGATCGAGCAAGCGCTGGCGAATGTCGCCGGCTCATCTGGCAGTGCGCCGGCATCATCGGACTCGACCCCGGCCCCTTCACCCTCGGCGGGCTAATCCGCCTGGCCGAGGCCCGCACCCGGGACGCGTGGTCGCGCACCGCATCGGTGATGGCGTTGCTGGCCAATTGTCATCGGGATCCGAAGAGGCCCCGGGCGTTCAAGCCGGGCGACTTCGATCCGTTCTCCCGGCGCAGTGCGCCGGTCAAGGGCGACATCAGTGTTCTGAAGGATGTGTTTATCGATGGGAAGTTCCCAGGAAAGGAGTGTGAGGTATGACCGAACGGAATCTGGCGCTGTTGCTCTCTTTGCTGCCCCTGTTGGGGCAAGGGTGTCTGAGCGGCTGCACGACTCTAAACCCCCAGCCTCCGGTGGAGGCCTTTGCCAACAAGCTGGTGGACGAGGCCATCGTTCCGGCGGTGCGCTCGGGGCTGGCCCAAGGCGTGGAGCAGATGGCCATTCAGGCCGGGGCCCAGGGGATCAACCCCGCGTACGTGGTGAAGTTCGAGGGCAAGTGGGTCGTGGGCGTTGAAGGTCAAGCCAGCGTCGGGGTTGAGGGGATCGCCGGGCAGCTCCAGGTGGCCAGCACCGCCGGCGAGGAGGCTGAGCGCAGCCCTTACGCCCAACCCGTCCCGGCTGAGGCATCGGCCGCAACCGGGGACCGGCGTTCTCTTGCCCCAGCGCCGAGCGAGGCGCAACCGTGACCCGAGTCCGCCACGTTGCTGTCGCCGTGTGCTGCGCGCTGGCTACGCCCGGCTGCGCAGCCACGGCGGCGCGGCAGTCGTTGATCCGACCGGACCCGCCGGCGTCGTACGGTGCGAGCACCACAGCGCTCCCGGTGGACCGCGGCCATTCATCGTCACCGGCAACACAGCAATCCGGTCAGGGCAACCTGGCTGCGCAGCTTGATGCCCGAGGTTGGACGGGCCTGGAGTACACCACGGCGGTGCCGGTCGGGCAGGTCATCCTGATGGGCCTGATGCTCCTGCTGAGTCACCGCCGAGAGGCTTTGCGCATCCGGCAGAACGGGTTACGGCATTGATCGACCTGCGGGTGAAGAAGTTGTTCTTCGACCGGCCCAAGGTCCAGCGTGCCGTGGGTGCGGCGAACCGCAGGGCGCTGTCGAAGGTGGGCGCGTTTATCCGCCAGCGGGCGAAGACCAGCATTCGCAAGCGTAAAGGTGCCGCACCGCCGGGCCGGCCGCCGCACTCACACACGGGGTTGCTCAGGCGGTTCATCTTCTTCGGCTACGACCCGAGGAAGGAGTCGGTGGTCATTGGCCCGGCCCGGCTCAACCGGGGAACCAGAGCGCCACACACGCTGGAGTTCGGCGGCAACGTCGTCACCAAGCGCGCGCTGCTGGTACGGGTCGGAGATACGGGCCGCGATCGCCGCGGGCGGTTCAAGCGCGGCAAACGCCGGCTGGTGAAGAAGGGCACGAAGCTGATCTACAAACCTCGCCCCTTCATGGGACCGGCGCTGGAGAAGGAGCGGCCCAAGCTGCCGAAGCTGTGGGCCAATAGTGTGCGATCGTGAGGCGACTAATCGAGCCCGAGGATCTTCCGATGATGCGTGGCGAAGTCATAACACTCGGTGACCAGAAGACGCAATTCGCCCGAGTATCTCCCCTGCATCGGACCCAGCGCCAGCGCGAGTTCCCCGAGCAGTTCAGATCCCGTCGTCCACGCCGAGTTCATCAACTGGTCAAGGGTGTCTGCATCACCTGTTGCGCCAGCGTCCCGCAGTTGGTCGGCGAGCTGAGAAACAGTGTTGTAGAAGACGCCGAGATCGCGAATCCGTTTCATACCTTGCATCCTACGCAGCGGTATCCTGGAAGCCAACATGCAGAGGCGCCGGTTGCGGAGGGGATGTGGTAATGGTCGGGGCGCAGGGCATCCGAGCCGGCAAGGCGTTCGTCGAGGTCGGCGTCAGTGACAAGCTGACCGCCGGGCTCAGGAAGGCCCAGCGGCAACTCAGGGCATTCGGCGCCGGGGTGCGCTCGATCGGCCAGAGGATGGTCACCGCCAGCGCCGCGGCGGTTACGCCACTGGCAGTCAGCAGCACCATCTTCGCCGGCTTCGAGCAACGCATGGCCCGGGTGCGGGCGCTGACCGGGGCGACGGGGAAGGACTTCAACCGGCTGGCCGCCGAGGCCAAGCGCCTCGGCGAGACCACGGTGTTCTCCGCCAGCCAGGCGGCCGAGGCTATGAGCTTCTTCGCCCTGGCCGGCTTCGACGTCGAGCGGATCCTCAAAGCCATCGGCCCGACACTCAACCTCGCCGCCGCGGGGCAACTCGAGATCGCCCAGGCTGCCGACATCGCCGCCAAGATCATGGCCGGCATGGGACTCGAAGCCGATCGACTCGGCTACGCGGTGGACGTGCTCACCAAGGCCATGACCACCGCGAACACCGACCTTCAAATGCTGGGTGACGCGATGAAGTTCGTCGGGCCAATCGCCAAGTCGGCAGGCCTCGCCTTCGAAGAGATCACCGCAGCCATCCAGTTGCTGTCCAACGCCGGCATCCAGGGCGAGATGGCGGGGACGACGCTGCGCGGGGCCATCCTGTCGCTGACCAGCCCGAGCAGGGAAGCTGCGGACAAACTCAAGGAGCTGGGCGTCAAGGTAGTAGACGCCGCAGGCAACGTTCGCCCGCTGGCGGACATTGTTGAAGACCTCAACCGGGCCATGGACGGCCTGGGCAGCGGCGAGAAGCTCGACGTGCTGGGCCGCATCTTCCCGGCGCGGACGGCCGCAGGTGTGGCGGAGCTGCTCAGCCAAGGCGCGGGCAAGCTGCGCGAGTACACCGCGGCGCTGGGCGCAGCTGGAGGTACGGCGTCGCGTATCGCCGGTGTGCAACTCAACACCCTGAAGGGCACCGTCACCATCCTCAAGAGTGCGCTCGAGGGACTGGCGATCGCCATCGGCGAGTCCCTGGTCGGCCCGCTACGGGTGGTTGCCCATGTCGCCGGTCGAGTTGTCGGCGTACTGACCCAGTGGGTGCGCGCGAACCGCGAGGTCGTTGCCCTTGCGGCCGTCTCCATCGTTGCGGTCGGCGCGCTGGGCGTGATACTGGTGACGCTGGGCGTTGCCAGCCAGGCGGCGGCGTTTGTGTTGGGCGGGCTCGCGTCGATCCTGGCCGGCGTGCAGATCGGGTTCGCGGCCGCGGCCACGGCGATCGGAGCGATCCTCTCGCCGATCGGCCTAGTGGTGACTGCCGTTGCCGGGCTGGGCGCCGCTGTGGTCATCTACACCGGCGCCGCCGGTGACGCGCTGGTGTGGCTGGGCAATCAGTTCGGCTGGCTGCGGAACACTGTAAGTAAGGTAGTAGGCGGGATCACCAACGCCCTGGCCGCCGGCGACGTGGCCCTGGCGGCCCAGGTGCTGTGGACTTCGCTCAAGCTCGCCTGGCAACAGGGGGTTGCGGCGCTGAACCGCGTATGGCTGGAGGCCAAGCGGTTCTTCATCGGCACGGCGCAAGCGATGTGGTTCGGCGCCCTGGCCGCCGCTCAGCAGGTCTTCCACGGGCTCGAGGTCGGTTGGATCGAGACCACCGCGTTCCTCTCCAAGACCTGGACCAACTTCACCAACGACTTAAAGCAGGCCTGGGGCCTCATCCAGAACTGGCTGACCAAGCGCTGGCTCGACCTCTTCAACCTGTTCGGAGAGCTGACCGACGAGCAGGCGGCAGCGGCCAAGCAGATGGCCGACCAGGAGTTCGCCGAAGAGGCGCGAGAGATTGAGGATGCCCGCGCGGCTGCACTGACCAAACGCGAACGGCGCCGGGAGCGCGTCCGGGCTGAGACCGCCGCGACTCACGAGGCGACCCTGGCCGAGATCGGTCGGCAGTTCGAGGAGGCACAGAAAGCCCTCGACACTGATACCGATGCCAAGATCGCCGAGACCAGGCGTCAGCTCACCGAGGCCCGCAAAGCCCTGGATGCGGCGCTCGCGGAGGCGAAGCGCAAGCGGACGGAAGCCGAGACGGAGAAGGCCCCGCCCGGTAAGCCGAAGCTACCCGGCGATTTAAAGGAACAGCTCGAGGGAATCGGAGACGTACTGGCCCGCAAGATCAGTGTCACCGGCACCTTCAATCCCGCGGCGGTCCGCGGCCTGGGCGGCGGCGATGCGGTTGAGCGAACCGCCACGGCCACCGCGCAGACCGCCAAGCACACCAAGCGGCTGGTCGACGCAGCGATCACCGGGGGACTTGTATTCGCATGAGGCTTCAGATTCCAGGCTTCGGGCTACAGGCTTCAGGGAGAAAAGACGCAGGCGATCCTGCAACCCCGAAGCCTGAAGCCCAAGACGAGCGCAGCGAGCATGCCCGTTACCGTTGATGAGAACTTCGAGAGCCGCACGGTCACCACCGGGCAGAACCCGGCCATTGAGCTGCGCTACACGGTGCGCGGAACTAACAACCAATGGGAAGCCACGGCGGCGATGGGGCCGGCCTCTCCCGATCTCTATGATCCGTACGGCTCCGGGATCATCTTCTATCCTCGCCAGAGCGTTACCGTCCAGCCGATCGGAGATGAGCTCTGGGAAGCTATCGTCCATTACGGGTCGGTGTCGCCGACCAATACCTCTTCGTTCTCGTTCGATACCGGGGGCGGCACCCAGCACGTCACCCAGAGCCTGGCAAACGTGGCCCGGTACGCTCCGCCGGGAGGAACCGCGCCGGATTGCAGAGGAGCGATCGGGGTCACCGCCGACAGCGTCGAGGGCGTGGACATCACCGTACCCGTCTATCAGTTCGCCGAGACGCACTACCTGGCGGAGGCAACGGTCACCACGGCGTACAAAGGCACGCTGTTCGCCCTGACGGGCAAGGTCAACAGCCTGGTGTTCAAGGGCTTCGCCATCGGCGAGTGCCTTTTCCTGGGCGCCGCAGGCAGCAAGCGGGCCGGTGGGGACTGGGAGATCGCGTTCCGTTTCGCGGCCAGCCCGAACGTGACGGGTCTGGTCATCGGAGACATCACCGGGATCGCCAAGAAGGGCTGGGAGTACCTGTGGGTGCGCTACGCCGACGTGGAGGACGAGGCCGCCAAGGCGCTGGTGAAACGACCCATCGCGGCCTACGTGGAGCAGATTTATCCATACGGTGACCTGAACCAGTTGGGCATCTGAGATGAGCGCGACGTTGAAGAGAGCACAGCGCGGGGCGCCGCTGGTCATCCCGGCCGAGACGTTCAACGCCTTCGTCGACGTGGCCTTGGACCACCAGCGGCGGCAGCGCGGAGTCGGGCGCACAGGCCAACGCGAGCAGCCCCAGACCGGCATCATCCTGATCCGCAACGAGAGCGGTGCGGCCCGAGCCCGTTTCGACGTGCTGGGCATCGCCGGCCCGATCATCAAGCCGTCGGACAACGCCGACGCGTTCAAGGAACGCGTGGCCCTCCGCGGGGTGACGCCAGCGGCGGAGCACGCCGGCCGCTTCGTCGTGCTGACCGAGCCGTTGGCGACGGGCGCTATCGGCCGGGCGTATGCCGATGGGATCTGCCCCGTCCGCGTTGAGATGGTCGACGAGAACCTCGGATTCGCGGAAGTCGAAGCCGGCACGGTGGACACCCTGCAGAGCGCGTCCGGCGGATCGGCCGGCCTGCTGTGGGTTCAGCCGGTCGAGGAACGTGACCATCCCGCGATCGCCTGGACCGTGGCTCGGATCGGCGGCGGGGGCAGCCCCTCCGGCGGGATGAGCGCCTTCTGCAAGATCACCGGCAGTGTCGGGGCGAGTGCGCCCTTCGCGTACTCCGGCACCGAGCAGGAGTTCTCCG
>JAAEQG010001562.1 GCA_024231775.1 bacterium | reverse complement strand
GCCGTAGTGGTTGGCTGAGAATCCTTCGCGCAAGGCCTGCACCGCCCGACCCACAGCGGCGCCGCCACCGGTGCCTTCGACGTCGGCGTTGGTCAGAACCTTTGTCGGCGCGACCTCCAGCGGAATCGCCTCGGTCCTGGCCACCGCGTACCGCCCCGTCTCGGCGTCGAAGTAGGGCAGCGGGATCGGCGGGATCTCCGTCACCGTGTCGCTGTTGGCCCGAATCGTCTGCGTGAAGACCTTCTGGCCCTTCTCCTCGGCGGGCGAGGCCTTCTCGGTGGGGATCTTGAAATCGCCCCCCAGGGCGGTCTCCAGGTCGGGCCACTGCACGGGCTTGAGGTAGGGATGGCCCCCGATTCTCACCGTCAGAGTGATGGGATCGCCCACGCTGACCTTTGTCGGCGTCGCCTCCGCGGCGATCATGTAGCGGCCCACCAGACCGTAGAACGCCCCGGGCTGGCCTGCCTTCGGAAGGACCAGGATCTCCAGTTCGATCGGATCGGACTTAACGCTGAACCGCCCGTAGGTCGTGCGGATGGGATTGAAGATCTCATTGGTGCGGACCCGTCCGGTCGCGAT
>JAAEQG010001561.1 GCA_024231775.1 bacterium | reverse complement strand
TCCGATGCCGGAGGCGGCGGGAACGATGCAGATGATGACAGATTCGGACCTCGCTGGAGAGCAGCGCTACTACTGGGCCGCACGAGCGATCGACGAATCGGGCAATACCGGCCCACTATCCACCGTAGTGACCGCGGAAACGCAGCACATCGCTCCCGCTCCTATCTCCGACCTCAGTGCATCAGATACCGGGTTGTACGAAACCACGCTGACCTGGACCGCCACCGGCGACGACGGGACCACCGGAACAGCCGCGAGCTATGAAATGAGGTATTCAACCCAGGCAATGACGTCAGTCAACTTCGCCGACGCCACCGAAGTAACGAATATTCCAACTCCTCTCTCCGCGGGAAACGAACAGTCCGTCACAGTCACCGACCTCGAGGCGGGCACCCTCTACCGCTTCGCCATCCTCGCCAGAGACGAAACCGGAGCCGCGTCGTATCTGTCCAATGTGGCGCTCGTTTCCACCGATCCGGAGCCGGACATCACTCCGCCGGCGGCCGTGAGCGATCTCAGCGCGGAGGTTCCACAAACCGGCGGCCAACCACTTACGGGCAGTGCGGTCGAGTGGAGCAGCGAGCAGCCTCCCGACTTCACCGCTCAGGCGCTCCTCGACGGATCCAACTCCACCATGTGGTCCAGCGCGGCGCGGAGTGTCTCCAGGGAAGAATCGATCCGCTTCGATCTCGGCACACCGACCCCGACGGACCGGCTAAAGATCTGGCCCGCCGACGGCTACGCCGACCTGTTTCCTCCTGCTGTTGAGATCCGTGTCAGCCCCGACGGACTCGAGTGGACCACCGTGCTCGCCGAGAGCGATTACGTAGCCGCGCCGGGTACACCGCTCGAAGCGACCTTCCCTGTGGTTCCGGTTCGACAGGTTGAATTCATCGCCTATGAGCTCGCACGGGAAGACAACGGGTACTACTACGCGGTCGCGGCGGAGCTGGAAATGCTCACCGCCGAATCAGAGCCCGGCACGATCGTCGTGTCGTGGACCGCACCGGGTGACGACGGCGAAGAGGGCCGGGCCGCAGAGTACGATCTTCGCATTGGAAGCTGC
>JAAEQG010001560.1 GCA_024231775.1 bacterium | reverse complement strand
CAGGGTGTGGCCATCATTACCATGTCATCGAATGTGGGGTTCAACCTCACGATGCAGCGGCGCGGTCTGCCCATCGCTTATATGATTTCCCTGGGGAACAAGTTAAAGTTCGATTTGTATGATGCGATCCACGTCTTTGCGCGAGAGGAGCGGGTCACGGCGCTGGGGCTGTTCGTGGAAACGATGCCTGACCCAAGGGCGTTCCAGGAGGCGGTCAACGTGGCCCGAGAGTTGGGCAAGCCTATCGTCGCCATCAAGACCGGCCGCTCCGAGGTCGGGCAGAAAATGGTGGTGTCGCATACGGCGTCGCTCGCGGGTTCCGACGTTCTGGTGAGCGCGCTGTTCGAGCGGGTCGGAGTGGCGCGCGTCGATTCTCTGGAGGCGTTCATCGAGGCGCTCAAGGTGCTGCACGTTCTGGGGCCGTTGGAGGGTGGGCGGATCGGGGCGATGAGCACTTCGGGCGGCGATCTCACGCTGCTGGCCGATGCGCTGGAACCGCGCCTGAGTATGCCACCGTTGTCCGAAAAGGTGACGGAGGATTTCCGCGCGACGCTGCACGAGCGGATGGTTCCTGCCAATCCGTTCGATTTCCAGATGTTTTATTGGAACGATGAGGAGCGGATGGCCGAGCAGTTTGGCGCTTTTTTGACGGAGGGTTTTGATGTGTCGCTGTGTCTGCTCGATTATCCACGCGCGGATTTGTGCGATCAATCAACCTGGGCCGGGGCGGAGCGGGGGTTTGTCCGCGCGGTACAGCAGACGAACACCAAGGGCGCGGTGTTGACGACTTTTTCTGATACGGTTTCGGAGCCGGTGGCGGCGCGGTTGCTGGAGGATGGCGTCGCGCTGCTGGCCGGAATCGACGATGGGGTCGCGGGCGTCCGGGCGGCGGTCGACGTGGGCGCTGCGTGGAAACGGCCTCTCGCCCCACCGTTGCTGGCGGATTTTGGTCAACGGCAGGACGGTCCGGGCAAGGTGTTGGACGAGGCCGAATCGAAGGCCCTTCTCGCCCGGTGTGGCGTGCCTGTGCCCGCGGCGCGAGTCGTTCGCAGCGCGGAGGAGGCGGCAGCGGCGGGTAAAGAGTTGGGCTATCCGGTGGTGGTCAAGGCGTTGGGCGTGGCGCACAAGACCGATGTGGGGGGCGTTCGGCTCGACCTTGGCAGCGCGGATGAGGTGTCGGCGGCGGTGGTGGAGATGGCGGGCCTCTCCGAGTCGTATCTGGTCGAAAAGATGGTCAAAGGCGTGGTGGCGGAGATGATTGTCGGCGTGGCCCGTGATGAGCAATTCGGCCCGTATCTTTTGGTCGGCGGCGGCGGCATTATGGTCGAGTTGATGAAGGACAGCGCGTCGCTCTTGCTGCCGACCACCAGGGAGCGGGTGTTGCGCGCATTGGGCCGGTTAAAGT
>JAAEQG010001559.1 GCA_024231775.1 bacterium | reverse complement strand
GAGCTACCACCAAGGCGAAGACCTTTTCATCGACGTCTCCGCCTACCAGGCCGACTACAGCGATGCCGTGGCGGTCAGAACCCACGTGGATCCCCGCCTGGCCAGCGACAGCGGACGGTTCGAGAACACCGGGAGCCTGCGCATCCGGGGCCTGATGGTCAGCGCTTCGGGCAAGCTCAAGAACTGGGATCTCTTCGGCAACTACACCTGGACCGACCCGAGGAATACCGAGCCCACCGATGCCCTGGGCAATCCGATCGCGGGAGTCGACGAGCTGCGGATCGGCGATGTCGCAAGCCACCGGCTGAACCTGGGTCTCCATACGAGGTTTCGCGATCGCTGGGAGCTGAACTTGCGGACCAACTACGTCGGCGATCGCCCAACCGGCGACGGGACCACGGTGTTCGAAAATCCGTTCGACCAGATCGATTCCTACTTCGTGGCCCATACCACCGTGAGCTA
The DNA here is from genome assembly GCA_024231775.1 of bacterium. Classification (GTDB taxonomy): domain Bacteria; phylum Planctomycetota; class Phycisphaerae; order UBA1845; family UBA1845; genus JAAEQG01. The sequence goes on along the minus strand of JAAEQG010001559.1, from coordinate 134 downwards.
CCAGGGTTTGTTGCCCGGAGCGACCTGGCAGCTTGTGGTTCACAACCTCTTCGACGCCGAGTACTACCATCCCGGAGTCCAGCGGGCCGGGAGCGGGTTCGCGGCCCGTCTGCCACAGCCGGGAAGGGCCCTTT
>JAAEQG010001558.1 GCA_024231775.1 bacterium | reverse complement strand
CGACCACCGAAAGCACGCGAACAGCCATACTTTCTACATCGGTTACGAAGGTCCGTTGCCTGCCGTGAGGGGCGGTCGGGAGATCAAGGTCGACATTACGATCCGCGAGCGCCTCGTCCTGCCGCTCGAGTCTCGAATCATCCTGCGGGGCTACGAAGAATACGCGGATCTGCCGGACGACGCCCGGCTCCGAGTGTATTCCCTCGAGGAGATCACAGTGGAGAAGGTCGTGGCTCTATTCGACCGCGCGAGGAACGAGCCGCGCGACCTCTACGACGTATGGTTCCTGACGTCTGGAGGACACGTGGATCTTGGCAATCTGAGGACGGAAGTCGAAAACAAACTCGGATTCCGAGGGCGCAGCCTGGAAGGGACCGATACGGAATTCCGCCGCAAGGAAGCGAGGTACAGGAAGCTGTGGAACCTCAGGTTGGCCGCGCAGATGGCGGATCTCCCGAGCTACCAGGAGGTCTTACGGGGTGTCCGCAGGGAGCTGCGCCAGGCGGACTTCATCACGGCACGGTAGTTGCGGCCCACCACGAGCGGATGGTCAATCTCCACGGCCGGGTCACCCTGAGCTATGCCGAGTCCGCAGTCCGATCGCCGGCTGGGTCGACTGCATGGTCGAGGCGCCGCAGCGCAAGCTCGTCTTCGAGGTCGACCGGGAGAAAGCGGCCCTCCACGGGGTGCCGGCGACCCAGGTCGTGCGCTCGCTACGTCTGGCGCTGAGCGGCGAAGACGCGGGACTGCTCCACCTCGACGAAGAGGTCGAGCCGGTGACCATCCGGCTGGAGCTGCCGCGCGCGGAGCGCTCGTCGGCGTCGGATCTCGGGCAGGTCTACCTGGCGTCGATGCACCAGTCGTT
>JAAEQG010001557.1 GCA_024231775.1 bacterium | reverse complement strand
CATAGCCTTCGAGGGACGCGATCCGGTGTTGCTGTTGCTGGGTTGGACCTTTGATCCGCAGGCCTGGGAAGATCATCCTCTGATCGAGATCGGCAATGCGGAGTTGCGCCGAGAGCTCGTGCTTCCGGAGACGCAGACGGTCTTCTCCTACAAAGGGCTCCTCGATCATGAACCCTTCATGGAGCAGCTTCGCCGGCTGGCCCACACGGAGGAGGGGCACAAACTCAACCCCCTGGAAGCCAAAGTGGCGGACATCGAGCAGATTCTCCTGGGACTCCGCGCGGTTTTCACCGGAGACGTCATCCGCCTGATTCCCGATCCCGAGTCAGCCACCGCAGCGTGGCGTTCGATACCCGCGGCGGCGGCTTCGATGGAAGGACTCACCGAGGTGAGTTCCGCCTGGACATCCCTCCGTGACGCATACCTCGCCGACGACGGTCCGGAGTTCACCGAGGCCGCGTATCGCCTGATGACCGGGCTTTCCGCTCTGCCGGCCAAGTACCGGCCTACGCCCAGTCTGATCCGGACCGAGCTGCGCTACAACGCCCTGCAGCCGTTCCGGACCGCCTGGATCGTCATGGTGTTCGGTGCTGTGCTAGCTGCCGCAGCAATGGTCGTGCGGCGCAAGTGGTTCGACCTGGTGGCGGCGCTGGGGATGCTCGCCGGTTTTGCCGTGCTGACCTACGGGATGTTCCTGCGTTGGCAGATCGCCGGCCGGATCCCCGCAGCCAACATGTTCGAGTCGCTGCTGTTTCTCAGTTGGGGCATGGGTGCGTTTGCGATCTTGACCATGCTGGTGATGCGCAATCGGAGCGTACCGCTGACCGCTTCGGTGATGGGTGCTTTGGCGCTGTGTCTCGCGGACGTGCTGCCGGTAGATTCCTTCATACGCCCGCCTCCCCCGGTGCTGATGGATACCTTCTGGATGTCGATTCACGTGCCGATCATCATGCTGTCGTACTCCGTTCTGGCGATGGCTATGCTGATCGCTCACGTGCAACTGTTCGTCATGGCTGTCGCCCCTCGGCGGCGCAACTGGATTACCGACATCGACTCTCTGCACTACTGGTTCGTCCATGTCGGGTCGATTCTGTTGCTGGCGGGCATCATCACCGGAAGCATGTGGGGGGCGTCCTCCTGGGGACGATACTGGGGCTGGGATCCGAAGGAGGTCTGGTCTCTGGTCGCCTTCCTGGGCTACCTGACTATTCTCCACGTACGCGTCGATCACCAGCGCCCTTCGCCGTGGATGTACGTGATCGGGGCAATGATGACCATAGCTCTGTTCATCATCGTCGTGCCCAAGTTGGCCCCGGTGACTGCGACGAAGCTCCTGGCCTTCGCCGGAACGGCGGCGGCACTGGTGTTCTTCGTTACCGGGCGCGGTCGGCTGTCCGTAGCGCTCAAGAGCGTATGCTGCTTCTGGTTGATCCTGATGACCTACCTGGGAGTGAACTACATTCTGGGGGCCGGTCTGCACAGCTATGGTTTCGGAACCGGGCGTATGGCCTACTACATGATGCTTACCGGGGGGATCGACTTGGTGCTGGTCGTTTCTCTCAGCCTGGTTCATCTCGCCCGCCGCCCGAGCAGCCCGACCCTTCCAGGGGCAGAGGTGGCCCTCTCCGGTTAGTGGGTCAACGAGCGACGGCGCCAGGCGCCTGTAGATGGGGATGCGGACCGGACACGGCCATTGAATTGATTTGCCCTCAGTCTCCCGAGCCTCTTGCCTCGTCCGGGCCTCGGCGGATATGCTCTGGGGATGGCTCAACTTCGCTACCTAGATCAAGCCGGACTCTTGCAGACGGTCAACCTGGGGGATGCCCCGTTTCTCATTGGCCGCAACAACACCTGTCAGATCGTCTTCATTGACGACATGGTCTCGCGGGAGCATACCCGCATCGACCATGAGACGGACGGGCGCTATCGCATCCGAGACCTGGGCAGCCGCAACAAGACGGTAATCAACGGGCAAGTCGCCAGCGAGACCCTGCTCCAGCCGGGAGACTTCATCCGGATCGGCGATCACGTTCTGGAGTTCATCGATGAAGCCGCCCAACCCCAGCGGCTGGGCCTGGATTTCCTTACTCCTGACGACCGTGATCCCGCGGGTAGCGACTGGATCAAGATCAAGACCCCCATCACGCTCACTCTGGCCCAGATCGAGCGTCTGTCCGGGCTGTCCGCCGACGTAGGGATCACCGCCCGTCCGGAGGACGTCGCCGATGCCGGTCTCGAGCGACTCATGCTGCACGTGCAAGCGGAGCGCGGTTTTGCCGCTCTGCGGGGCGATAGCAAGAAGGACATCCGCGTCATCGCTCATCGCGGGTTGGCCCCGTCTGCCACAGGAGCGCGCACTCCGGTCAGCGAGACGTTCGTCTACAATGGGATACTGCAACAGGTGGCGGGGCGCTATCCGGAGGAGGGGCGTAAGATCGACCCGAAGTCCGGCTACGCCGCCACCGGTTTGGTCGCTCCGCTCATTTTTCGCAAGACGGTGATCGGGCTGATCTATGCGGATCGGCCGGCTTCCAAGAAGTCTTTCACCAAGCTCGATCTCCAGTACTTCACTGCGGCGGGTGCTCATCTCGGGGGACGCATGGCGAATGCTTCAGCCCGGTTGGCCCAGAGCGCCCCGCGCGAAGGAGCTGCCTGGCTGGCGACGATTCGTCGTCTTCAATCGGCGATGACCTCACCGCCAGCCAAGTACGAACTTCTGGATGTGGCGTGGAAACTGCTGGCGGGGCAGGGACGCTGCGGTGACTTCTGCGATGTCCTCGAGTTGGACGACCACCGCACGGTGGTCATCGTCGTTGACGGCGGCGGGCAGGGCGTGGCGGGGATGGCCCAGGCGGGGGCGATCCGCGTAGGAATCACCACCGCTCTGGATATCGCCGGCGAAGAGCCTGATCTCGCCGCGATCATGAGCTCACTGAACCGCTGGTCCGCATGTCAGAAGACGCGGCAGTTAGTCCCTTGCATACTGGCGATGGTGGACTCGGCATCAGCCCAGATAACCTACATCAACGCCGGGGGCATGCCCCCCTTGCTGCTCACCGGTCCGGGACGACTGGTCACCCTCGATCAGCCTTCCCTGCTGCTGGGGATCGACGCGGAGTACCCGTACGAATCCACCATGGTCGATGTCTCCCAGCAATTCCGGCTGGTCTGCCATACCGACGGGCTGGTGGATGCGGTGAACGCCGCGGGAGACGGGTTTGGCGAGCAGCGTCTCCACGATACCCTGCTGGACCGCGACAGCTTCGCCGCTCCGGCGGTGATCATCGGACGATTGTGCGACGCGCTCGAGACCCACGTATCCGGGAACCCCCTAGTGGACGACGCCCTGATGTGCGTCCTGAGTAAGGAGTGACGGTGTCATGATCGTCCCCGTCGCTGCCGAAGCGCAAATCGCCAACAGGCTGGTGGAAAAGAACGCCCTCTCCCTATCAGACTTGCTCGACGCCCAGATCGAGTCCGAGATCGCCGGTCTATCGCTACTGGAGGCCCTGCTGGCCCGCGACGTGCTCAGTGAAGCCGACGCAGCCCAGGCCATGGCGGAGATCCTCGGGATTCGCTTCGTGGATCTCTCCCGCCGCAAGCCATCGACGGCGTGGGCCCTCTCACTTCCGGAGAACGTAGCCCGGCGCTGCTCCGCTCTGGTATTCGGTGAAGTCTCCGGCCAACTGGTCGTCGCGGTGGCGGACCCGTTCGATCCGGCGGTGCGCAGCGCGATGACCAACCGGTTTGACCGGCCGATCCAGTACGTGGTCAGCCCCCGTTACGAGATTGTCCAGGCCCATGAGGAAATCTACGGGGAAGCCCGTCGCCGTGGGGCGCGCATGGCGGATGCCCTGCCCGTAGCGTCCGCCAGCGCCACCGTGTCCGCCACCGGCCTGAATATGGTCGAGCAGCTCGACAGCGTCATCGACGAAGCCGTTGACCGCCGGGCCAGCGACATCCACATCGAACCGGAGAAGGACCGGCTGAGGGTGCGCCTGCGCATCGATGGCCGGATGATCGAGTCGCGGGCCTATCCTCTCGAAGCGGCGGCGGCGCTGGTCTCCCGAGTCAAGGTCATGTCGGTTCTGGACATCACCGAACGGCGCAAACCGCAGGACGGGCGTTTCACTCACCGCAGCTTCGAACAGGAGATCGACGTTCGTGTAGCTTGTATTCCCACGGTCAATGGTGAGCGCATCACTCTGCGCCTGCTGTCCATGGACCGATCCTCACTGGATCTGACTTCCCTGGGGATGGAGCCGGAGATCAAGCAGGGTTTCGAGCGGTTGATCCGCCGACCGCACGGGATCATCCTCATCACCGGCCCCACTGGTAGCGGTAAAAGCACCACGCTCTACGCCGCCCTCCAGCAGATCAACGCCATCGAGAAACACATCATCACCGTCGAGGATCCGGTCGAGTATCACATCGCCGGGGTAAACCAGGTGCAGGTGGATTCCGAGTTTGGGGTCACCTTCGTTTCCGCCCTGCGCAGCATTGTCCGCCACGACCCCGACGTGATCATGGTCGGCGAGATTCGCGACGAAGAGACCGCTCACCTGGCCTTGGAAGCCTCGCTCACCGGCCACCTGGTCTTCGCCACCCTGCACACCAACTCCGCGGTCGGAGCGCTTACGCGCCTGCTGGACATGAACTGTGAACCGTACTTGGTTGCGTCGGCGATCATCGGGGTGATGGCCCAGCGACTGGTACGGCGGATATGCCCCAACTGCCGTAAGGTGTCCGAGCCTAACGTGTCCGAGCGGAAGTTGCTTGACGTTCCACCGGAGCAGGTGGGCGTCAAAATCTACCGCGGCGCCGGTTGCTCCCGCTGCCTGCGCTCAGGGTATTACGACCGTGTTGGCGTATACGAGTTTGTCCCCTTCGATACCGGACTTAGCGAGTTGGTCATGGAGAAGGCTGCGACCGAAGCGCTCTACCAATACGCCGTAGACCACGGAGCCACCACCCTCCGCCAGGATGCTATCGCCAAGGTCCGCCACGGACTGACCACCCTCGAAGAAGCCATGCGCGTAACGGTTGGGGAACTGTAGACTTTCCGCTGCCCGCGAAGCGTGGCGCCGCAGACCTTTCGTCATCCACCAGGGGTGACGCTACATTTCCGGAACGTCCGCCGGGTGCCATAGCGCGGGATCAAGAAACTGTCCGCAAAGCGCCCCTGCTTTGCTCAGCGGCGTCTGCTGCGGCGGGCTTTGCCGGCTGACTTGCGGGCCTTGCCGGTTGGTTTACGTGCCTTACGTCCGCGGGTTGACGTCTTGCGGCTGGCGGTGGACGAGGCTTTGCGTTTTCGGCTGAGGGGTTGATCGAGGGTAAGATTGACCTTTCGCGTCGCCAAGTCCACGGCGGCGACGGCTACGGTCAGCCGATCGCCCAGCTTGATGCTGTATCCGGTGCGCTCCCCGACGACGCATCCGGCGGCGGCGTCCACCTCCCACCAATCCTCAGGTAGATCGGAGAACCTCAGCAGCCCATCGACCAGATACTCGGGCAACTGCACGAATACGCCGAAGTTGGCTACCCCGGTGACCACGCCCTCGAACACGTCGCCCAGGCGTTGGGCCAGCAGCCGCAGAATGTACACGAGTTTCAACTCGCGTTCAGCCCCTTCCGCCCGGCGCTCGTGGGTGCTGCACAACTCACCCAACGCCTCCAGCGCCGCCGTATTAGGCTGCTGCTTGCGTCCCTTGCGCTTGCCCAGATCGTTGCGCAAGTGGGCGTCCAGCAGTCGATGGATAGTCAGATCGGGATAGCGGCGGATCGGCGAAGTGAAGTGTACATAGTCCTCCGATGCCAGAGCGAAGTGTCCCGTTGGTTTCGGCGAGTAGACCGCCTGCTGCATGGAGCGCAACACTGCCAGATTCACCGCATACTGATTCGAGCTTCCCTCCGCTTCCTGCAGGAGTTTCTGCAGGCTGCGATGGTTTACAGCCTTGGGAGCTTTGATGCCCAAGACGCCGAGAAACCGCCCGAGGGATTCGACAACCTCCTCTTCCGGCTCGGGGTGGATGCGGCGCAGGTTGGGCACCCCCAGTTCGCGGAGCAACCGGCCGACGGCTTCGTTGGCTTCGACCATGAACATTTCGATGATGGTATGGGAGAAGGCGGTGTCTTCCGGAGCCACGCCAACGACTTCGCCCGCGTCGTTGAGCACCACTTCGACCTCGGGCAGGTTGAGCACCAGCATCCCCGCACGTATCCGCCGGGCGCGGATGGTCCGGGCGAGCTTCTCCATCTCTTTCAGCAGAGCGACCACCGACTTGGCGTATCCGCGGGTCTTACCGGCGAGGATGTTCGTCGCCTCGCCGTAGGTCAGGCGCTTGGCGGAGTGGATCATCCCGTTGGCGAAGCGCTCCGCGACCACCTTACCGCGCCGATCATAGGTAATGAAGGCACTCTTGGTCAGACGCGGTTGGTTCTCCTGGAGGCTGCACAAACCGTTGGAGAGCACTTCGGGCAGCATGGGGATCACGTGGTTGGGAAAGTAGGCGCTGTTGGAGCGTTCCTGGGCTTCGCGGTCGAGCGGTCCACCGGGGACAACGAAATGGGCCACGTCGGCGATGTGTACGCCCAACTCGATTTTGCCGCCGGGCAATGGTGTCAGGGATATGGCATCATCGAAGTCCCGGGCGGTATCCGGGTCGATGGTGATTACGGTCAGGTCGCGCAGGTCCTTGCGCTCAGCCAGCACAGCTTGCGAGTCGTAGCCAGCGATTGCTTTCCGCGCGTCGGCGAGCACCTCGGGAGGGAACTCCGTCGGCAGACCGTGCTGGTTGATGATACTCAGCAAGTCCACGCCGGGGGCTCCACGCTTGCCGAGCACTTCGACGACGACGCCTCGGGCATCGCGGCCTGGAGCTGGATACTCGGTGATCTCCGCCACGACCTGGTCGCCGGCTTTGGCGGTCTTGGCCCCCACGTCGCCGACGAAGATGGGGCCGTGAAAGGTATTTCCATCCGGGCGCACGAACCACTGTCCCAGTTCATTCTGGAGTTCGCCTACGAAACGGCTGTCGCCGCGGGTGACGATCTCCAGAATGCGCCCTTCGTAGAGCATCTTACCGCCGCGCTTACCGCGTTTGCGGATGGCCGCCCGGACGGTATCGCCGGTCATCGCCCCACCGGATTTCCCCTCGGGGACGTAGAGATCTCCGTGGAGGTGGGGGGCGTCGGGGATGACGAAGCCGAATCCTCTCGGGTTGGCTCGGTACTTCCCGAAGAGCGAACCCCGCGGTTCGGGCAGGGTGACCGCGTGGCGCGCTCCCATGACCATGCGCCCCGACTTGGTCAGGGCTTTGACGGCGTCGTGAAAATCACCATACTCATCCTCGGCAATGCCCATGGCCCGAGCAAGCGCCCGGGCCTGTTGAGGCTGGTACTCGCTGCGGGCGACGAACTTCAAAATGCGCTCGGTCAACCGTTCAGATGACATCGCCGCCTCCCGTACCGGTATGATGAACAATCAGTATTCCACTTGAGGAGTCCCCACATGGACGCCATCCTAGAGCTAGCCCGTCGACTGGGCAAACAGATCGCCGAGGATCCGCGAGCGAAGACCTTTCACCAGGCCCAAGCGGATCTCAACCAGAACACCGATGCTCAACAGCTCCTCAAGAGCTTCAATGAGCAGATCCAGCGTGTGCAGTCGCTCGAAGAGGAGCACAAACCCATCGAGCCGGAAGACAAACGCAAGCTGGCGGAGACCCAGCAGCAGATCTCCGGAAACGCCTGTTTGTCCGCCTACGCCAAGGCCCAGGCGGACTACGTCGAGCTAATGCAACACGTCTCCGCCGCCGTCGAGAACCCCGGAAACGGCGCCTAGGTTGGCCGCCGCCTCGTGCTTGAACATGGGCAGGGGGCGATGGGGGATACACCGGGGTGATTCCGCTGCATGACGGTGGAGATTCGAGATGTCCACCCGCGAAGCGTCTTTCCCCGAGTCCAGCCCGCCGGTCTCGCCAGCTCCGGAGTCCGCAGCTCAGCGGCGCCACGATGAACGACTGGCCCATCTCGAGAGCTTGGCGCCCGCACTAGCTCACGATTTGAACAACGCTCTCGGGACAATGCGTCTGGCGGTGGAGAACAGTGCGGCGCTCGCGGCTGAGCCCGCCACTGGCGTGTTGTTGCAGTGTCTTGAAGATGTCACTCGGGCGGCGGACCGGGCGGAGGCTGTGCTCGAAGCCATCCGGAGCTACGCCGCCACGGACCTCGCCCGCACCATCCCCATCGAGGTCAATCAGGGCGTGTCCGCAGCCGCGTTGCTAGTGGGCAAAGAGGTGCATAGGCGCGGGGGCAAGCTCGAGCTGCAGCTCGCGGCTCATCTCCCGCTCGTGGACGGCTGGACAACGGGATTGACTCAGGTCCTGGTTGGGCTGATCCAGGACATTCTGGAGCGGGGAGAAGCCGGGGGCAGATTCAACGTTCGCACAGCGCGGGAAGCCGATTCTGTGGGTATCCTCCTCAGGGCGGAGTTCGGTGCCAGGCCTGGGGGCCTCCCGGAACCGCTTGACCACGCAGCTTCGGGCCCGGGCTTGCCCAGCGCCGTTGAGATCATTGCAGCGTACGGGGGGACGCTTGAAGTTGAGGGAAGCGTCGAGTCGGCGATCACCGTCACTATCCGATTGCCCGTTCCGAAATGATCCGCCACCGCCCGCACCGGGGCGCGTCTTCGGTCACCACAGCTCTCCAGATCGCGAGCATCCGCGTGTCTCTCCCGGAGAACTACAGGTCAGGGGAACGCGGTACGGCCGGTCCGTTCCATTGGCGTCCGATAATCCGCTATCGCACAGCGTGAATGGTCAGGCTGGGGAGCACGCCGCGGTTCGCGGGCGCGCGTGGACCACAGCGAGGAATCACCGGTTGGCGTTGCGGATGCGCGCATTGTACAGAACGTAATAGGTGACCGAACGACAAGGGTGTGGTGCAGCCTTCAGGCGAGCACAGATGCACCGTGCGCAGGTTCGGCGGAGGATTGCCCAAAGCCGCGCCGGTTAGCGCAAAACCTGCTTCACGCTTCGTCT
>JAAEQG010001556.1 GCA_024231775.1 bacterium | reverse complement strand
TTGCGCGTGCTCTTGCGATCGGCCTGGAGGGTCCCGCCCAGCACCTTGCGGGCCAGCAGGTAGAGCGATTCGAGTCGTCGGATGAACGCAGGATCGGTTAGCAGCATGGGTCGAGTCACCCTCTGTTGTGGCGTTTTTGGAACGGTTCTCAGGCACTCCGCGCCACGCTCATGCGCGTGACGATCTCCTGGATCAGCGTGTCGGCGGTCATGCCCTCGGCCTCGCCCTCGAAGCTGAGGATCAGTCGATGCCGCATGGCTGGGACCGCCACCGCGTTGATATCGTCGCGGGCCACGTGGTAGCGTCCGGCCAGCATGGCCCGTACGCGGGAAGCCGCCAGGATGGCCTGGGCCGCTCGGGGCGAGGCGCCGTGCCGGACGTACTTCCGGACGGCCTCCGGAGCCTGCTCTACCGTGGGATGCGTCAGCCGGACGACGTGGACCAGGTAGTTCAGTACGGTCTCGTCGATCGGAATGTGCCTGACGATGCGTCCCATCTTGATCATGTCTTCGCCGGTAGCGACGATGTTGATCTCCGGTTCGGTCGTCCCGCCCGTGCGCTTGATGATCTGCGAGAACTCCTTGTGGCTCGGCATCTCCACGTGCAGCTTGAAGAAGAAGCGATCGAGCTGCGCCTCGGGCAAAGGATAGGTCCCGTCCTGCTCGATGGGGTTCTGGGTCGCCAGTACGAAGAAGGGCTTGTCCAGCGGATGGGTGGTCCCG
>JAAEQG010001555.1 GCA_024231775.1 bacterium | reverse complement strand
GAGTGGCCGCTTCCCCGGCGGCCAGACGAGTCTCTTCCAGGGCCTGTGGACCGATCCGGTCACCGGCGTCGCCCATGCGCGGGCACGCTGGTACGACGCGCGCAACGCCTCGTGGTTGAGCGAGGATCCCTACGCCGATCTGGATTCCCCCAACCTGTACGCCTTCGTTGCCTGGCAGCCGAACATGGCGACGGATCCCAGTGGTGAGCTTCTTGAGACCGTGTGGGACGTGGCCAACATCATGATGGGGCTCCACTCGTTGAAGCACAACTGGGAGGAGAGGAACTGGGGTGGCATGGCGCTTGACGCGTTCGGGATTGTCGTCGATAGCGCGGCAACACTGATGCCATTCGTTCCGGGGGGTGCGGGAGCGGCTATCAAGGGTGCTCGGGCGCTTTCCAAGATGGACCGGATCATCGACGGCTTGCAGACCGTCGATTCGCTGATTAACATCGGGCAAGGGGTGTACCAGGCCCGGGAGGAAGCGAACCAGGGCAACTACG
>JAAEQG010001554.1 GCA_024231775.1 bacterium | reverse complement strand
GGCAACGGAATCTGGTGATTGCTCCTGACCCGGTGGTGGAGTACGCACTCGCCAATGTGCAACTAGAAAAGAACATAAATGGTGACAGAAGACCTTGCAAACTCAAAAGTATGGGTATTATTGACCCCGTAGTTGCAATGGTCATGCTGTTTGGGGTCATCATCCGCGAGGGTGCAGAACGACCCGGCGCATACTCTGACGTGGCGGACATCGCGTGCTAGGACGACTCGTAACTGAGATCCGACGCAAGTTCTCGCATACGAAATTCGGGGGATCGGGTCACGTTCTGCCAGACACCTGGTGGAACTGGGAAAAGCCCACATCCGCGAACGACGTAGTAGCCGATCCATACACCGCCCTCGGTCTGTGTCCGGTTCAGCGCGCCGTTTCGGTTGTCGCTGGCGATGTTGCTCGACTGCCGCTTCAGATCCAGAAATACGAAGACGGTCGATGGGCGGAGTGCGAGGAGTACCCCGACCTCGATGACATCCTTAACCAGCACACCAACAAGTACTTCACCAGCCACGAGTGGCGGCGGTACATGATGACCAACGCGATGGTCTGGGGGAACTCCTTCTCCCTGATCTCGCGAGTCGCCGGTGAGGTCGACGAACTGATCCCGGTGCGACCCTGGGACGTGCAGTTGCTCCCGGACGCGAATCGTGGCGGCTGGTACTACCGATCGAGTGAGTACGGGGATCTCGATCCTAAGGACGTGGTCCACTGGCGGATGCCTTCGCACCAGCGGATGCTCTGGGGTGAAAGCCCTATTGTCGTCGCGCGGCGTGCGATCGAACTCGGCGCTCAGCAAGAGATCGCCGGGATGCAGGCGTTCAAGATGCCTGGTCTGGGAAAGATCGCAATCACCACGAAGGAGACCGTGGGCGCAGACGCAATCCGCGCGATGCAGGACGCATTC
>JAAEQG010001553.1 GCA_024231775.1 bacterium | reverse complement strand
GCTGAACCACTCCGCGGTGCGCTGGTACACCCGAGCCTCCCGCACCTGAGCGATCCGTCGGTAGCGCAGCAGAAAAGTGAGCACGTGGTACTCGTTCAGGTTGGCCACCGCGGAAGCCAGGCTGCACGCGCAGGAAACCGCCAACACCCGTAGCGGGACCGCCTCGATCAAAGCCAACTCGTTGCTGGCTAACAGCATCACAATCCAGGCGGTCGGCGCGGGAAAGAACACGCAACACAACGACAGGTAGAACAATCCCACCGACGTCAGCCAAACCCCCTGGGCGCCGAGCACGCCTTGTTCGTAGCGGCCCAAAGCGGTCAGGGCGATTACGGTGAGCAGCGCCAGCCAAGCGAGGAACACGGTGAACCAGGGACGCAGGCGATAGGCGTCCGTGTGTGCGCCTCGCGCGGGGCCACCTGCGATGGCGGCGAGTCTGTTCCGCGGGCGCGGGGCGGTTTCGTCCGCGGGCTGGTCGGTGCCGCGCGGACTTGCGTCAGTAGGTTGGTCGGCGCCGCGCGGACTGAAGTCCGCAGCCCCTTGGGATTCGGAGGTTGTTTCAGGCGTCGAGCCGGCCATCTTTCATTCTCAGGATGCGGTCGGCGGAGCGCGCACAGTCGAGACTGTGGGTAATCATCACGATGGTCATGTTCGAGGTTGCGTGGAAGTGGCGGAACAGATCGATCACGGCGGTGGCGTTGTCCGAATCCAGGTTACCGGTGGGTTCGTCCGCCAGCAGCAGCGCCGGGCGGCAGACCACTGCCCGGGCGATGGCGGCGCGTTGCTGTTCTCCAATCGAGAGACGCCCAGGCTTGCGGTGCGCACAACCGGACAATCCAACCTGCTCCAGTACCCGCTCGACCTGACCGTCTGATGGTTCTCGGCGCAGGTGCAACGCCAACTCCACGTTACGGCGGGCAGACAACGTACCCAGTAGATTGAAGCGCTGAAAGACGAACCCGATGCTCCGGCGACGGAGGCGGGTGCGCTGGGCATCAGATAGATCCAGACAGTCCTCACCGTTCAGCCTCAGACTCGCGGCAGAAGTCGGCGGAGTCATCAGCCCCAGAACGTTGAGCAGAGTGGTCTTTCCGCAACCGGACGGCCCCATCACCGCCACGAAGTCACCACGTTCGATGGTCAGGTCCACGGCGCGAAGCACGTGTGCAGTCGCGTCCCCATCGCGATAGTCTTTGGACAGGTTCCGGGTTTCAAGGATCAGGTCCGCCACGCACGACTCCATATCAACACCACCGCCGTGGCGGTCGCCGGTCTCTCCGCTCATTCGTAAGACAACGCCGCAGCTGGGTCCAGCCGGGCAGCTCGGTATCCAGGGAACGCGGCGCTGAGCGCGCCGCCCCCTATCCCGACCAACACCGCCAGCCCCAGCCAGCGCCATTCAATGGTCACCGTGTTCAGCGGCAGCAGGGCCTCAATCAACGCTTTGGCGAGAAACGACAGCGCCACCCCGATCAGTGTACCGGCGAAACAGAGCATGACCGATTCCGCGACGGTGTTGAACACCAGGCGCCGCTTCGAGGCTCCCAGAGACTTAAGGATGCCGATATCCCGGGTCTGCTCCAGGACCAGCGTGTACATGGTCATCATGATGAACAGGAAGCAAACCACCAGGGCGGTCGCGCTGGCGGCGTTGAGGTAAAGGTACACTTGAGTGAAGCTCTTTTTGAGCATATGCCCATAACGCGACTTCAGCTCCACTTTAGCTCCGGTCAGGCTGCTCAGCAGATCGGCGGCGCGTTCTGCTTGCTCGGGGTCGACCAGTTTCACGAAGAACATGCTGGACCAGGGCACGCCGCCGTTGAGGATGTGTCGCAGGGTCTGCAGGGGGGCGAACACGCGTCCGGCGACACCGGCTTCCACGATCCCCACGATGGTGAAGTCTCGGCCGAACAGAGTGGTGGTGTCCCCGACGGCGTACTTGCCCGCACGGGCCAGGCGCGAGTCGATCACCAGTTCGCAGGCGGGGGCCAACATCTCCTCCGTTACCCGTTCGGGATCGTAGCGGCGTCGAGCGCCGCGCAAAGTATCCAGCTCGCGCTTGAAGGCTGCCCCTCCGCGGAACAGGTCTCCGGCGCACAGCTTGCGCGAAGCGAGGAAGGCAGCCATGTGCTCGGGATCGATCCCGAACACGCGCTGTTGTTGGCCTCCAAGCGGGACCGTCTCCAGGAAGACGGGGATGGCTTGGGCGACGAGCCTACGCCCATCCAGGGTGGCGGATTCAAGGTGCTCGACGTAGCCGTCGGAGAAGATGGCTCCGCCCTGGAAGATGACGTTGGCGTGCTTGGGCAAGACGATCAGCTCGGCGTCCACACTCTGCATCCGGTTGGCCACCTCCTGGAGCATTCCGTGGGAGAGGCTGAGTTGGACGATGAGCATGGCGATGCCGACCCCGACGGCGGAGGCGCAGAGGGTGCTGCGCAGTTTGTGATGCAGGATGTTAGCCAACGGCAGGGAGATCACGCGTACACCTCCAGGTGGAACGGAGTATAGCCCGGCGCGGATCAAGCACCAATCGCGGTCGTGCGCGTTGGTCTTCCAAGGACACGGGCAAGCTGCTGCTTGCCCATGGCACCCGTTATTGGAGGATTGACGGAGCACTGGAGACTGGACAAGGGGACGGGGACGGCGATGATAGGGGGCGTCCCTGCGAGGGGATCCCGCGTAGGGTGCGTTCAACCTGACCCATTTGGCAAGCGACGGATTCAAAGATGAGTATACCCCCGACGTCGAAAGCGGTTGAGTCATTGGAGCCAGAGTTCGTGTGGCGGTTCTTCGGCGGGCTGTCCGCGGTGCCGCGACCGTCCAAGAAGGAGGAGCGCGTGCGGGAGTACGTTCACGCCATCGCTCGCGAGCACGATTTGAAGTCACGCGAGGACGGAAGGGGAAACGTGCTGATCGAGGTGCCTGCGTCCGCAGGCTGCGAACAGGCTCCGATCACCGTGCTGCAAGGCCATCTGGACATGGTCTGCGAGAAGAACACCGGAACAGTCCACGATTTCGAGCGGGATCCGATCAAGCTGGTCTTGGACCAGGACGCCAAGACCGGGGAACAGATTATTCGTGCGGACGGGACCACCCTGGGTGCGGATAACGGCATGGGGGTGGCTTTTGCCTTAGCTGCGGCGCTGGCTCCGGGCGTGGTTCACGGACCGCTGGAGTTGCTGTTCACCGTGGACGAAGAGGCGGGGATGACCGGAGCCATGGCGCTCGATGGGGATCTGGTTCGGGGCAAGCGCATGCTCAACCTGGATACGGAGGAGGATGACACGCTCTACATCGGGTGTGCGGGCGGGTGTGATTCGACGCTGGTCTGGGAACTTGATGTCGAACCCCTCCCGGCGGGGGCGGAGGTCTGTCGGGTGTTCGTCACGGGACTGTGCGGCGGACATTCAGGGGCGGACATACACCGGGGGCGCGGTAACGCCATCAAGCTGCAGGCGCGTACGATGCTAGCTGCCCGGTCTGAACAGTTGCGTCTGGTGTCGATGAACGGAGGCAGCCTGCGGAACGCCATCCCTCGTGAGGCGGAAGCCGTCATCGCCGGACCGGCGGGAACGCTGGCGGCGCTGGAGCAGGCTGCTAAGCAGGTCTGCGCCGAAGCCGCCCGGGAGTGTGCGGAGGATTCTCCGTCGATTGTCGTGGAAGCGGTAACCGGAGCTGCGACTGGCGGGGCGATCTCCGCGGCGGATACCGAGCGGGTGATTACCAGTTTGGCAGCGCTGCCGCATGGGGTCTTGGGTATGCACGCCGAGATGGAAGGTCTGGTGGAGACGTCCAACAATGTTGCGACCGCGGTGGCTGCGGTCGATTCGTCGGGCAAGCGTTTGCGGATGGAGATTGGGGCGTTGTCGCGCAGTGCTTCGGATACGCAGAGGCATGTGATTCTCCGGCAGATCGCCGCGGTGGGTAAGCTGGCGGGGGCGGAGGTCACTACGGCGAACGAGTATCCGGGTTGGGCGCCGGACGTGAGCTCGGCGCTGTTGGGTATGTGCCAGCGGGTGTACGAGCAGATGTTCGGCGAGCCCCCGAACGTCACCGCTATTCACGCGGGTCTGGAATGCGGAATCATCGGCCAGCGCACCGGCGGAATGGAGACGGTTTCGTTCGGTCCGCACGTGACCGGAGGCCACAGCCCGGACGAGTGCGTCTATGTGGCTTCGGTGCAGAAGGTGTGGAAATACCTGCAGGCGGTGCTGAAGGAGCTGGCTACGGGGTAGGTGCTTCGGGGGAGTGCTCCCGGAAGGCGGCCTCTTCTTCGGCGGCGCAGGGTCCGTCGGTTCAGTCGCTCATGGCGATTTCAAACGCCACACAACCGGGTTTTCACGGCGGGCGGTGAGGAGCACGCTGAGGGGGAGTGTCACCTTGCCGGAATCTCTCGGGTCCTCTTGGTGAGCACAGACTGGAATCTCCGCGCATGAGCCGTCCGCGACGCAAGTCCAAACGTAAAATCGCCAGTTCAACCGAGCAATCGGACAGCCGGCCGGCTGAGGTTGCGGGGGCGGTCGCGAAACCGTGGTCCGCTACCGGGCTTCTGCTGGTGGTGATGATGGCGGTGGCGGCGGTGGTGATGGTCGTTCACCGGCCGGCGCTCTATGCCGAGGTGCTCTCGTTTGACGACACCCAATACCTGACCGACAACCCGCTGGTGCAGAACCCCAGTTGGGCGGCGGCGGGACGGTTCCTGGGCGAGGTGTTCGAGCCTTCGACGGTTGGCGGATACTATCAGCCGCTGTCGATGATCTCGCTGATGCTGGACCACGCCCTGGGGGGACGGGCGGACAACCTGTTTCCGTTTCATCGCACCAGCCTGCTGCTGCACACAGCCAACACGGTGCTGGTGATTCTGCTGCTGTACCTGCTCTTTCGCCGAGTGTGGGTCGCGGGTTTGATCGGGTTGCTCTTTGGGGTTCACCCGCTGACCGTCGAGACGATCGCGTGGATCGGAGAACGGAAGACGCTGCTGGCGTCGTTCTTCGTTCTCTGGTGTCTCATCGCCTATGTGCGCCATGCCCGTCGGCGAAGTCCGATGGGCTACGGTGTGGCGGTCCTGATGTTCGTGATGGCGCTGATGTCCAAGCCCACCACGACACCGCTGCCGGTGTTGCTGCTGCTGTTGGACTGTTGGCCTTTGCGGCGTCTGAACCGGCGGGCGGTGTTGGAGAAGATCCCGTTCCTGCTCATTGCCTGTGTATCGGCGGTAGTCACGGTGGTTTCGCAGGCCCGGACGGCGTCGGCGACGATGCCCGGCGACTATCCCGCGGCGCGGGTTCCCCTGATCCTGTGTCACAACATCATCTTCTATCTGTACAAGATAGTCTGGCCAACGGATCTGTCTTCGCACTACCCGGTTCCGGAGCCGCTGTCACTGGCGGCGCCGATGGTGCTGGCTGGGGTGGTGGGGACGTGCTTGCTGGTTGCCGTGCTGCTGCTGTCCTGGCGTAGAACGCCGGCTTTGCTGGTGGGGAGCGTGTTTTTTTTCGTGGCGATCTTCCCGACGATGGGCGTGATCGGGTTCACCAACGTGATTGCCGCGGACAAGTTCGCCTACTTTCCCTCGCTGGGGCTGATGCTGATTCTAGCCTGGGCGCTGAGCCGCTGGTGGGACAGGCCACCGGTGGTTGCGCAGCGGGTGGTGATGGTGTTGGTTGTGTTGGGGGTTTGCGGTGCGGAGGTACGCGGTACGCGCCATTATCTGTCTTATTGGGGGGACACGGAGACGTTCTATGCGCGGATGATCGAGCTGGAACCTGGGGCGGCATCTTTGCACTGGGGGTTGGGCTACTACCTGTATGCGGAGGGGCGGTACGACGACGCGGTCTCGGAATACCTCGAAGCGCTGCGTCTGGACCCGGATTCGCCGGACGTTCCGGAAAGTCTGGGGGTGGTGCTGGCTCGGCAGGGGCGTTTGGATGAGGCGATTGCCCACTACCGGCGCATGCTCGAAGCTCAGCCGGGTTCCGCGCGGATTCACAACAACCTGGGGTTGGCGCTCTTTATGCGTGAAGATGTCGATGAGGCGGTCACCCAGTTCCAGCGTGCCCTCGAGCTTGACCCGGAGTTCGCCCGGGCGCACAAGAATCTGGGCGTGGTGTACTCGCATCGCGGCCAACATGAGGAGGCCATCGCGGCTTTGCAGCGAGCGTTATCGGCGGACCCCAGCTTCGCCGGAGCCCACAACAACCTCGGGTTGGAGTTGATGCGCCTGGGGCGGGTCGCTGAGGCGCTGGAGCACTGCGAGGCTGCGGTGCGGCTGAATCCGGGGCTGGCGGTCAACCACCGGAATCTCGGTTCCGCCCTGGCCCGATTGGATAGGTTGGAGGAAGCGGAGTCGGCCTACCGAGGCGCGCTAGCCATCCGGCCTCACGATGCAGACCTGCACTACTTGCTTGGCCGCCTGCTGAATCGCCAGGGGCGGCGGCAAGACGCGTTGACCTCCTACCAGGAGGCGTTTCGCCTGGACCCGGGCCACTCCGGCGCGCGGCGGTTGCTGGAGGCTGACTCGGGCGATTCCGGATGAGGCTGAGTACCGTATAATGGCGTTGCCGCGACCAGTCCGCTTCCTCACGGGCGCGGCTCGGTTTTGCCTGCAGGAACTCGTGTGAGACGGCACTGCCCGCCGAGATCGATTGTATTATTGTGTAAGGGGCGATGACTCCCCCGAGGTGCTTCCTATATGGACGAAGTTGCTTCCAATCAGCTTCTCGCGTACGTGCGGAAGGTGATCGAGGCGAAGCTGAGCGGTTCCGACTCGCCGGTGAAGCCAGCTAACCTGCCGGACCGACCGCACGGTGGCGGGTTTGTTACTTTGAAGTGCGGCGGGCGTCTGCGCGGGTGTATGGGTACTTTTTCGCCACTGGAGACGGTGGCGGACACGGTCCGCTCTGCAGCGTGCTCCGCGGCGGAAGATCCGCGTTTTTGCAGCCACCCGGTCACTCACTCCGAGCTGGGCAGGATCATTATCGAGGTATCGATTCTGGGTGTTCCGGTGGCGACGGAGCGCCCCGGTGATCTGGAGGTGGGGCGGCATGGGATCTGGATCCGCCGGGGGGCGTCTTCCGGGTGTTTTCTGCCGCAGGTGGCGACGGAGCGGGGCTGGTCGGCGGAGGAGTTTCTTTCCAATTGCTGCACGATGAAGGCCGGCCTTTCCGCGGACTCGTGGCAGGATCCAGCCACCGAGGTCCTGCTCTTCGGCGCTGAAATCATCGCGGATTCGGACTGAAGCGGGTATGAGAGAAAGCCGGATTCTGGCGGTCTCCGACGTGGAGATGCAGGCCCATCGGGGTCGTGGTGCGGCCCTGGAGTGGTTCTACGTGGAGGTCATCGGTCTGGATCCGGTGTCCCGCCCGGGGGAGGGGGTCTGTTTCCGCTCGGCAGACGTAGAGCTGCGCTATGCCCTGTTGGAGGAGCCGGAAGTCGAATCCTCCGCCCATCGGGCTACGTTCCTGGTGGACTCACTGACCGATACCCGCCAGGCGTTCGAGGAGGCTGGTCACGCTTACATGCTGCTGCGGGGGATGGCGTATACCGATCGCTGGTTGTCGCTGCTGGATCCTGGCGGCAATCGGGTGGCTTTGCGTCAGCGTTGGCGCCGGTATTGAGGCCTGGGTTGCCCCGTGGGGCAAATAAGGAAAAAACCGCGTGACAGAGCTGGATGATCCAGCTATACTGCGCGGGCCTCGGGTTACCGAGGTGAGTCTACAACGTTGCCCACCTGCGTGAAGTCCAGCACCCATCGGAGTTAAGCTGAGTGCTCGATCGTGACCGGCAGGCGCATGGGCTGTTGGCCTGGACGATGACTTCACCGGGTGTCTCCGCCAGTAAACGGGTAAGGTGAGCCTGGTCGCCGCAAGGCGTCCATCCACGGATATGAGTGAGTCCTGTCGGTCCGAGAACAAGCCGATCATTGGGCTTTCCGGGGGGATCGGCGCCGGCAAGTCAGTGGTTGCTTCGATCCTGAAGGAGTTCGGGGTGGGGGTGGTGGATTCCGACCGTATCGGCCGGGTTGTGCTGGATGACCCCGGGGTGTTGTCGGTTCTGCGTGATTGGTGGGGGGATTCGATCCTCGACTCGACCGGTGGTGTTGACCGCGAGCGTGTGGGGGATATTGTGTTTGCCGATTCGCGGGAGCGAAGCCGACTGGAGCGGTTGCTTCACCCGCTGATCGCCCGCGAGCGAGCGTCGCTCGTTCGGCAGTACCAAGCCGATCCCGCAGTGTCCGCCGTTGTGTTTGACAGTCCGCTTCTTTTCGAAACGGGACTCAGTCAGGAATGTGACGTGGTATGGTTCGTGGCGGCGGACCGGGCGGTGCGGACTCGCCGGGTGGCCAGTTCGAGGAGTTGGACGGAGAACGAACTGGACCGTCGAGAAAAGTTACAAAAGGCGCTGGACTACAAACAGGCAAGCGCCGATGATATGATCATCAACAACTCCGACATCGATGATCTTCGTGAGCATGTAGCCCGTCTGCTTCACCAGTTGCTTGAGCGGACGCCGCACGAGAAACCCAGACAATCGTGACCGTCGGGGAACGAGCAAGCCCTTTCCGAACCAAGCAACTCAGCCGAGGACGAACGACACGGTCGTAACCGTCCCACTCAGGAGATTGAACAGATGGCGAAGGCCAGCCAGACCCGTGCAAAGACGACCACACGGAAGAAGACCGCTTCCTCCAGATCAGGTTCCGCCGCATCGAAGGGGACGGGACGTAGCAAGAACGGGAACACTCCCACCGAGCCCACCGAGCCGGTCGAACCTGTCGCGCCGGTAGAAGCGGAGAGTGCTGAGGCCAAGACGGGGGTGGCGGTTGAAGAAGAGGGAGCCATCGATGCGGAAACCCACGCCAAGTACGAGCAGGTCAAGCGTGGGGAGATGCACATCGTGGAGCTTCAGAAGATGACCGTGACCCAGCTCCACGAGCTGGCCAAGGAGGAGGGGCTCGAGGAGTACGCCGGTCTGAAGAAGCAGGATCTGATCTTCCGCATCCTCAAGGAGCGGATTCATCGCAACGGGATGATGTACGGTGAGGGCGTGTTGGAGATCCTGCCGGACGGGTTCGGTTTTCTGCGCTCGCCGGAATACAACTATCTACCCTGTCCGGACGACATCTATATATCGCCCTCGCAGATTCGTCGCTTCGGATTGCGCACCGGGCACGTCGTCGCCGGGCAGATTCGTCCGCCGAAGGAGTCGGAGCGCTACTTCGCGCTCTTGCGGGTCGAGGCGATCAACTCCGCCAACCCCGAAGACGTGCATGACAAGACCAACTTCGAGGATCTCACGCCGCTGTTCCCTACGGAGCGGTTGTACCTGGAGTCCGATCCGGAAGAGTACAACATGCGGATCGTGGATCTGGTGACACCCATCGGCAAGGGGCAGCGCATGTTGATCGTTGCTCCGCCGCGCACGGGAAAGACCGTTCTGCTGCAGAAGATCGCCAACTCGGTCTCCGCCAACCACCCGGAGTGCTACATCTTCATCCTGCTCATCGACGAGCGGCCTGAAGAGGTTACGGAAATGGAACGGGGGACGGACGCCGAAGTGATCAGCTCCACCTTTGACGAGCCCGCGGAGCGCCACGTGCAGGTGGCCCAGATGGTCATCGACAAGGCTCGGCGCCTGGTCGAGTACGGCTACGACGTGGTCATCTTGTTGGACTCGATCACCCGGTTGGCCCGGGCCTACAACACCGAGGTGCCCCACTCGGGCAAGATCCTGTCCGGTGGTATCGATGCCAACGCCCTGCAAAAGCCCAAGCGGTTCTTCGGCGCCGCCCGCAATATCGAGGAGGGCGGTTCGCTGACCATCATCGGGACCGCCTTGGTGGACACCGGCTCGAAGATGGATGAGGTCATCTTTGAAGAGTTCAAAGGTACCGGTAACGCCGAGCTGCACCTGGATCGTCGTCTCGTCGAGCGGCGGGTCTGGCCGGCGATCGACATCCCCGCGAGCGGAACGCGCAAGGAAGAGCTACTGATGCACCCCAAGGAACTCGAACTGGTCTTCCGCCTGCGGCGTGTCCTCTCGGACATGAACGTGGTCGAGTCCGTCGAGTTGCTGCGCAGCCGCCTGAGCAAGGTCAAGACCAACAACGAGTTCCTCATGACCATGAACTTGGCCTAGCGCCGTTTCACACATGTTCCCGCGGGTAATCCGAGCCCGACCGTGAGGAAGCGGAGGTGCAGGAGACAGCGCTCCTGCGACGGGACCGCTCCCTCACGGTCGCGGCTCGGTTCCGTAGGCGCCCTCGGTACCCGCAAGTCCAAATAGACAGCAAGGAGAATGGTAGAGCCTATTCCCGGTCTGCAGACAGGCTGTAGATTGCTCTGCGCGGTCGGCGGAGAGACCGACGGTTTGCAGGGCGGAGCTGGGCAGAGACCCGTATCGACACGTCTGCACAAGACCTGGGGTGAGTGGCTGGGGGATCGGGGGGCTGGTATAGTATGCGTGTCAGCCGATACGGCGTGACCGGACGCGTACGGGCGGCGTGGCTGGCGGAAGCGCATTGAACACATCCTGTGAAAACATGAAAGGGGCGTTCTGCCATGGCGACGATCGGGCGAAAGCTGGCGGCTTGGGTTCATGGGCTTACCTACGATCAACTCGGTGAGCAGACGATTCATGAGGTTAAACGCCGCGTGCTGGACTCGATCGGCACGGCGCTGGGGGCCTACTACAGCGCCCCCGGGAAGATTACCCGGGAGGTGGCTGGGGAGGCGTGCGGCCCGGCGGGGGCCAGCCTCTGGGGTCAGCGCCGGCGCACCAGTCCGGAGTTGGCGGCGTTTGCCAACGGAGCCATGGTCCGCTACCTGGATTTCAACGACACCTATCTGAGCAAGGAGCCGGCCCATCCGTCGGACAATCTCTCCGCGGCGATCGCGGTGACCCAGGCGGCGGGTCTGACCGGCAAGGAAGCCATCCTCGCGGCGGTGATCGGTTATGAGATTCAATGCCGCCTCTGCGATGCGGACAGCCTGCGGGCGCATGGGTGGGACCATGTCACCTATGGCGCCCTGTCCACCGCCCTGCTGGCGGGCAAGCTGTGGGGACTGAGCGAGGACCAGCTCGAGCACGTGTTGGGTCTGGCGGGGGTGTGCAACATTACGACGCGGCAGACGCGTACGGGACAGATCTCGCACTGGAAAGCCTGCGCGTTTTCCAACGCGGCGCGCAACGGGATCTTCGCCGCGAACCTCGCGCGTCGGGGGATGACCGGACCGTACGAGATCTTTGAAGGACCCAAGGGGCTGATGAACCAGCTTTCGATTTCCGACGCCGGGAGCGTGGTGCTGGGCGAGCAGGGCGACTTCATGATCGACAGGACCTACATCAAGTACTGGCCGGCGGAGTATCACTCGCAGTCGGCTATCGATGCGATGCTCCAGCTCCGGCCGCAGATCGACGTCGCGGCGGTGGAGTCGATTCACATCGGCAGCTTCGAGGCGGCGGTGAGTATCATCGGGTCCGAGCCGGAGAAGTGGCGTCCGACTTCACGGGAGACGGCGGACCACTCGATGGGGTATTGCACGGCGGTGGCGCTGATCGACGGCGACGTGACCCGCGAGTCGTTCGCCGAGGCGCGCCTGGTCGATCCTCAAGTGCTGGACCTGCTGGATAAGACCAGCATCACCGAAGAGCCGGAGCTGAACCCCGGTTATCCCAAGGGTATCCCCAATCACATTACGGTGACCCTGAAGGGCGGCAAGAAGGTTGACAAGCGCGTCGACTTCCCCCGCGGTCATGCGGAGAATCCGATGACCGACGAGGAGGTTATCGCCAAGTTCAAGCGGTTAGCCGGCGGCGTGGTCAGCGATCAAACTGCCCAGCAGATCATCGACGGCTGTATGAGCTTCGACAAGCTGACGGACCTTGCAGGCTTGTTCGAGTTCGAGGTGATCGGGGAATAACCGGGCCGGTTCGGGGTCACTCGCCAGCCCGTTCGACAGATGGTCCGCAACCGGTGGCGTGTGGCATGGGTAATGCGCATCACGTTTCAACCTCGTGATCCGCTCGGTTCGTTGGGTGGCATGGGTAAGCTCTGCTTACCCGTGCAGCGCCCCGATGACACACGGGCAAACAAGTTTGCCCATGCCACCCGCCGTTTGTAGGTGATCGGCAGCCAGTGCGCGCGGCGGAGGGGCCAATACGAGATCTGGTCGATCACTGCTGTTTCTCGCGTTCATGTTACGGTCCAGAACCCGCTCCCCTGGGGGAGAGGGTAGGGTGAGGGGGCAGGTTTGAGGCCTCTTGACCCTCCCCCAACCCCTCCCTGGGAGGGAGGGGAGTGCGCATCTCATCCTTCAGTCTCGAT
>JAAEQG010001552.1 GCA_024231775.1 bacterium | reverse complement strand
TGCCGGACCTGGCAGCCTGATCGACGCCATCCATGATGGCATCGTTGAACTCCAGGAGTCGCTCGCCGAAACCCATGAGGACATCTCTGAGTGCAACCCAACCGAGAGGTGCGAAGTCGAGTTCGACCTCCTCATCGAGACCTTCGACGAACTCATCTTCATGACTCGGGAAGCCATGGAGATGGCCCGAGCCATGGAGGGCGAGGAGGGAAACCCGGCAGAGGAGCTGGCCATGATCCTGGCCGACCTGGAAGCAGCCAAGATGGCCGTCGAGGAGGCTGCCGCGTTCATGGAGGAGGCCAACGCCGGAGACCCGGACGCCGAGGCGTTCCACGAGGAGGCGATGTCTGCGATCGCCGAGTCCGAAGCCAAGCTGAAGGACGCCGCCGACGAGGCGGAAGACCTGGAAGAAGACATCGGCGTGCCTGAAGGAACCGACGAAGAACCGGGCGGCGAACCCGGCGACGAACCCAATGACGAGTTCGACGAGGGCCCCGAGGATCCAAATGAGCCGGAGGACGGCGAAGGTGGTCTTCACCCGGAGGATGACGACCGGCCGGCCGGTGGTGGTGCCCCAGGGGCGCCCAGTACCGCCCCTTGCGCGGCGACGATGATCGCGCGTGGCGGGTTCATGGAAGATGATCTGGACGTTCTGCGTGGTTTCCGCGATCGCCACCTGCTGACCAACCGGCCGGGGCGCTGGCTGACGGCCCAGTACTATCGCTGGTCACCCCCCGCGGCGAATGCAATCGCCGAGCACCAGTCCCTGAAACTGGCGGGAGTAGCCACCCTGGCCCCCTTGATTCTAGTGCTTAAGCACCCGCTGCTGGCCGGCTTGGCTCTCAGCGGTTCTGCGGGGCTGTGGATCCGTCGACGGCGACGCCACCGCCGAGTCCCCCACGACACCCACGCGGAACCGACAACCGACGCGACGTAGAGCGTGAACCACCCGACTCTCCCCCCTGGGGAGGTGCGGTCGGGCTGAGGGAACCCACGGATGCGAGCCCCTCCTCCCCTTCTGGGCGGGGAGGGGCTCGCATCCTATACGCCCCGGTCCGACATCGGGTCCCGCCCCCGCCCCCCTCCAGATTCTGGGTGGAGAAGCTCGGGACGGGCCGTAAATGCGGATGGGCCACCGGTGCCCCCTCGCCCCCGTCGGAAATGACGCGGCCCATATGGGTGAGCAGGCGCCAGCCAGGCTCCGCCACGGCGGACGCCTCCTTCTGACCTGCGTTCCCCACCGCATCATCCTGGGGAGGGTATTCGCGGGACCTGCTGGCGTAATCCGGCCCCTTGCGGTATAGTTATGGGTTCCGCATGTGGGGATATTTCGGCCGGACGTACCCGACCACCCGCAGGCGGAGCAGAAACAGCCCAGCCGCGTTCTGCGCGGCGCAACCCCGCCGTGGTTACGACGGTTTGTACCGTTGTCGGCGACACGTGAAGGATCTTAATGGTAAACTACAATCTAATCAACGAACTGGACATCGACGGCGGGCAGGAGCTGGTGGAGCTCTTCGGAGAGGACTCTCACGAAGAGGTCACCGCAACCTTGCTCGGCGACCAGGCCCATGAGCACACCCCGGGCACGATCCTGAAGGGACGGATCGTCGGCCGTGCGGGCGATGACGTGGTCGTGGACGTGGGGCTCAAGAGCGAGGGCTTGGTAGCCATCTCGGAATGGGATGAGCCCAGCGCCGTGGACACGGGCGATACGGTCGATGTCTGGTTGGATACGATCGATTCGGAGAGCGGTCTGATCGTGCTCTCCAAACGCAAAGCGGACCGGTTGCTGAACTGGCAGCGCATCGTGGAGACCACCCAGGAGGGGGACGACACCAAGGGCCGCGTGATGCGCAAGATCAAGGGTGGCTTGCTGGTGGATATCGGCGTGCCGGTGTTCCTGCCCGCTTCGCAGGTGGATATTCGTCGTCCGGGTGATATTGGCGAGTTCATCGGCCGGGAGATTGAGGCGAAGATCCTGAAGATCGACAAGGAACGCCGCAATATCGTGATCTCGCGGCGCAAGTTGATCGAAGAGCGACGCATCGCCGCCAAGATCAAACTGATGGAAGAAATCGAGGAAGGCCAGGTGCGCAAGGGCATCGTGAAGAACATCGCCGATTTCGGAGCTTTTGTGGACCTGGGAGGAATCGACGGACTGCTGCACATCACCGACATGAGTTGGGACCGGGTCACCCACCCCTCCGACGAACTCAAGTTCGATCAGGAGATCGAGGTCAAGGTGCTCAATATCGACCGCGAGAAGGAGAAGATCGCCCTGGGGCTCAAGCAGCTCAAGCCCAACCCGTGGGACACCATCGAGGAACGCTATCCGAAGGACTCCAGGCTCACCGGCGAAGTGGTTAATATTATGAACTATGGAGCCTTCGTCAAGCTCGAGCCGGGCGTCGAGGGCCTGGTCCACATCAGCGAGATGAGCTGGACCCGACGGATCAATCATCCATCCGAGATGATCACCGTGGGTGACCAGATCGAGGTCGTGGTACTGGATATCAACAAGGACAAACAGGAAATCTCCCTGGGGATCAAGCAGACGGAGGTGAACCCCTGGACGCAGGTGGCGGAAAAATATCCGCCGAACACTCGGATCAAAGGCCGGGTGCGGAATCTGACCAACTACGGCGCCTTCGTCGAGATCGAGGAAGGCATCGACGGCCTGCTGCACGTGTCCGACCTGAGCTGGACCAAGAAGATCAGCCATCCCTCCGAAGTGCTCAAGAAGAGTGAAGAGATCGAGTGCGTCGTCCTCAAGGTGGAGGAAGGCAAACAGCGGATCGCCCTGGGATTGAAACAATTGCACGAGGATCCGTGGCTCCATGCGGTCCCCGAGAACTACATCGCCGGCCAGATCGTGGAGGGCACGGTCACCAAGATCACCAACTTCGGCGTGTTCGTGGAATTGGAGCAGGACCTCGAGGGCCTGCTGCACGTCAGCGAGTTGAGCGATCGCAAGGTCGAAGACCCGCACGAAGTCGTCAAAATCGGCGAGCGCCTGCTGGTCAAGATTCTGCGGGTGGACGTAGCCGACCGGAAGATCGGGCTGTCCAAGAAGCGGGCCGAGTGGTCCGCGGAGCAGGAGGCCAAGGAAACCGGTGGGGATAGCGCCCGCGAGCTGCGCGGCGGTCTGGAGGGTATGGATGGTCTGGGTGGCCTGACCATGGAACACATCCGCCGGCCCGCCAAACCGGCCCCGGAAGCTGAGGCGGAGCCTAAGGCTGAAGCTGAAGAGACCGAGGCGACACCAGACACGCAGCCTGAAGCCAAGGAAGCAGAGGCCGCCCCGACCCCAGATCCGGAGCCGGAGGCCAAGGCTGAGGAAACGGACGAGAGCTAGCCCGGCGAGGCGCATGCGGGCGCCCGCCAGGGAGCGATGCATCAGGCAAATGAGTTAACCGGTGAGGCCGGCAGGGTACAGCCCTGACGGCCTCACCTGCTAAACGGTGCGCTTCTTCAGGACCAGGCGAGCGTTTGGACCGCCATCAGCCTCTGCCGGCTGGGCGCAGCCCCACCACACCCACGCCCCCCCCCGCCGCCGGTCCGGGCAAACCCCTGGAAGACAGGCGGCGTCCGAGCTATGATAATCGGACCTTAACGTAGCGGGCATCGAACAAGACGTTGGACTGAAGACGTCCCCCTGCGGGGACGATAGTCAGGCGAGGGGATCCATCCGCAATACAGTGGAGGTCTATCCATCGCAGTCGATACCGGTTTGCGGACATACCTGAAGCAGATCAACAGGGCACCGTTGCTCTCCGCTGATGACGAGCACCGGCTGGCCGGGCGGATTCAGCGCGCCCAGACCATCGCCGAGGAGTTCGCCGAGGGCGCGTGTACTCTGGCGGACAAGGAACAGGCTGAAGAGGACGCGGTCATCGCCCGCGAGGAGATGGTCCAGGCCAACCTGCGCCTGGTGGTCAACATCGCCAAGAAGTACACCAAGAGCGGCATGCCGCTCAGCGACCTGATCGAGGAGGGAAACCTCGGGCTGATCCGGGCCGTCGAGGGATACGATCCAGCGCAGGGCACGCGGTTCAGCACCTATGCGTCGTGGTGGATCAAGCAGGCGATCAAGCGCAGCCTGATCAACGGAGTTCAGCCGATCCACATCCCGGCTTACATGGTGGAGATGATCGCCAAGTGGCGCCAGGCCCGCGACGAGT
This sequence comes from bacterium, assembly GCA_024231775.1. Classification (GTDB taxonomy): domain Bacteria; phylum Planctomycetota; class Phycisphaerae; order UBA1845; family UBA1845; genus JAAEQG01. Next base: position 858 of record JAAEQG010001552.1, on the reverse strand, counting down.
ATGTGGAAAACGAAGGACGCGACCCGTCGATCACCGAACTGGCGGAATCCATGAACCTTCCCGAGCGTAAGGTGCGGATCATCCGTCGGGCGGTGAAGGCGTTCACCTCCCCCACCCAATCGGCGGATCATGACAGCGGATTCTCCCTGTCGGAGATCCTGGCCGACCACAAGACCCCCCAGCCTGACGCGGCGATGTTCTCCGAGTCTGAATCGGACATGCTCCAGCAGTTGCTCGATCAGATCGACGAGCGCGAAGCGACGATCCTGCGGATGCGTTTCGGTCTGGACGATGGCGAGGCGATGACGCTCAAGGACATCGGCAAGCACATCGGGCTTACGCGCGAACGTGTTCGCCAAATCGAGGCGGAGGCCCTGCGCAAACTCAGCGAGTTGCTGACCTCCAACGACTACAACGCATGACCCCTCTTCCAGCGCTCCGCGCGCTTTCCTCTGAGTAGGCCCCAGGTTCGCGATCCCCCGGGCAGAACGCTGATCACGTTACCGGTCCTGTTCTGCGATGCACCGCGGCAGGGGCATCCGAGGTAGCCGAGGGGGCTTCAGGTAGCCCCACGCACCAGGGCTACGGAGCCCCATCATCCACGATAGGACCGATAAGCACGCCGGAGGCGGAGGCGGTCATTTCACGACATAGTCCGACCGATAGAGTTCCAGGTGGGCGAGACGGAGTAGCGGAGTGCTGTACATCCCGATCAATCGCGTCAGGCCGGGCATGGCGATCGCCCGACCGGTCTGCCATTCAAGGACCGGCGTCCACTACGTCCAGACGGGATTGCGGCTTGATCGACGCACCATCACCCGGTTGACCGAATTGGGCGTCTACTGCCTCTGGATCGAG
>JAAEQG010001551.1 GCA_024231775.1 bacterium | reverse complement strand
TTGCCAGCGCCGCAGACCGTAGTCCGACCACTTGGCAAAGAAAACGGGCTTCACGTCATCAGCGATGGCGCGAAGCCCGACGCAGTTCAGGTGTCGGCTGAACTACTTCAGATGCTTAGAGACCAGAGCGGTCATCTTGAACATGTCGACCTGTCGCTTGCCGCCAAAGACCACCTTGAGCTTGGCATCGGCGTTGATCATGCGCCGATTGTTGGCGTCCTGCAGGTCGTGCTTCTTGATGTAGGCCCACAGCTTCTTGGCGACCTGGGGGCGCGGAAGGGGTTTACTGCCGATCACCGCAGCCAGATCGGCTGACGGCGTGAGCGGCCTCATGAAGGCGGCGTTGGGCTTGCGCTTCTTCTTGGCTACCTTCTTCTTGGGCGCCTTCTTCTTGGCGACCTTTTTCTTGGCGACTTTCTTCTTAGCCACCTTCTTCTTGGCTACCTTCTTCTTGGCGACTTTCTTCTTAGCCACCTTCTTCTTGGCCACCTTCTTCTTGGCTACCTTCTTCTTGGCAGCCTTCTTCTTGCGCGGCGCTTTCTTCTTAGCCATGGCGTTTACTCCTGTTTATGCATGACGCACCCGCCCCGACACGGCGGGCAGGCAGCATTATTATCAGACCTTGTATCCTGTTCTCTCCAGAGAATCCAGAAAAAAGCTCGAAGACGAGAGCTGAAAAACGGCGTGACAGCCCTCTCGCATCGGCGACCCTCCGTACCCAGAACGCGTCCGACAGGCGTGGGGAACAACCCGCAGGAGCATCGCCCCGCATAGTACGGGCGGGCCGGGAGAGTAGCGGAATCGTCCCAGAACTAGGTTCAGACCCCCCACTGCTACCCCGATAACACACATGCGTATGCGGACCTCCGGCGTCTCGGCGAGGAGCACTATCCCACCGCACGAGCACGGGGTTCTCGGCAATCACTGGGACTTTCGGTACGGATGCGGGTAGCGTGGAAGACCTCAGACGAACACGGAAAAACAGGGCGAGCCTAGCCTCGATGGAGGGGGCCTCCTCGGCCGCGACGGGAGCCGCGACGCTCACCAGCGTGCGCGAGAACGTCTCCGAGGCGGTTCGGATCCTGCTGCTGCGACGGTGGCTGTTTCTGGTCCCCTTCTGCATCGCCACGGTGACCGCGACCACCATCAGCCATTACTCGAAACGCACCTACACCGCCTACACGACGTTCGAACGCGTCGATGATGACGTGCTCCAGAACCTCCCGGTACGCACCACGGTCGGATCGTTCATTCCGTTTCGCGAAACACTCGTTCGCGACATGAAAGCCCCAGAGCTAGTAGACGCCGCCGTCGCCCGGATCGGCCTGGCCGACGATCTTCCCCGAAACCCCGACGGAACTCTGTCGCCCGAGGGGCAGGCGACCCGCCGTCGGATCGGTGCCCGGCTCGCCGGCCGCGTGTCCGTGGGAATCCTCAAGAGCACCAGCCACAAGGACATCGTGCGTCTGGCCTACTCCGGGCCAAAGTGTCCGGTCGCCGGACAGTTCCTCGATGCCATGCGCGATGAGTACATCCAGCGGACGCAGAAGCGCATCACGGAGAGGCTCCTGGTCAACAAGGCGTACTTCGAGCAGGAGGCCTTCACACGCCGCGGCATAGTTGATGCACTGGATCAGAAGAAGGTCGAACGCGAGGTCGAATCACCCACCATCGATCCCACGCGCCCGGACATGATCTTTCTACGCTTGACCTCCCTGCGTAACGAACACCGCGAACTGGAGCGGCGGCACGAGACCACCACAGCCAAGCTGCTCAAAACTCGACAGTACATCACCTCGATCGAGAACACTGCGACCGTCCCGCGAGAGGACGGAGAACCGCTCGGTCCCGTGGTGGTTCCCAGGAGTCCACGCATCCGCGAGATCGAGTCGCAGATTGCCCGGATCGACGCGGACATCGAGGATCTGAAGGTCCGTCGACAGATGACCGACCGGCACCCGGAGATCATCGCCCAACGAGAACTGCGCGGACGTTATGCGCAACTCCTGGTCGGTCACGAACACCCTCTCGAAGCCGTCACCAACCAGAGTCTGGCAATCAGGCCCGAAAGAGCCATGACCTCCACCCCCACGGACGTTTGGCGGGCGGCAAAGCTGCGCGCCGAGACGGACGCGGTCACCTACGAAGACGATCTGGAACGACTGGCCGCCTCAAAGCAGAGGGTTCTGGGGGAGGTCGCCACCCTGGAGGAAGTCCAGGGCAACGTCCCCGCGGCACGCCGGGCCCAGCGCCAAATGGACGAGGAACTGGGCATAGCCCGCAAGGACTACGCCTTCTATGCTCAAAAGACCCAGCACTTCGCCCTCCTGCTCTCCGCGGACGAGGACGAGCGCGGCATCAAGTTCAAGTGCCTCGGACCAGCCGTCGCCAGCAGCAAGCCCTCCGCTCCCAAGGCCAAGTCCATCCTCGTGCTGTCACTGCTGATCGGAATCGGAGCCGGGGTGGCCTTCGTGCTGATCGCCGAGCTGCTCGACCGCAGCTACCACACCAGCAAGCAGGTGGTTCACAGCCTGGGCTTGAACATCATCGAGAGCATCGACGAGATCATCACCTCCGCGGACCGGGCTCGCCGCTTTCGTCGGCGCTTCATCCTGGCGCCCGCTGTGGCTGTGCTCCTGCTGGGGGCGGTGGGATTGAGCACCTCCCTGGTATACCTGAGCCTCGAACGGCCCGCCACCTACGAGCGCCTCATCCAGAGACCACGGGATGTATGGACCCGCATATCCGACCGCCTCGCGCAGTCCGGACCCATTCCCTCAGGGATAACTGCCGCGGTCTCCGCCTCTGGTTCCTTAACTGAGACACCGGACTGACGCTGCCGCGTCACGGCGTAGATTTGCCCGGCCCCAGCGGGGCCAAGGCATTTAGCCAGGGGTGAACGCTTGACTTGCGGTTGTACCGCAGGTCAAGGGGGAACCCCTGGACCAGAACACCCCAACCCTCTCGGTGCCCTGAAGGGGCACGGGCGTACATTGAACGCTACCTGCGCGCGCCGTTCGGGGTATCTTCCCGGGGGCCTTGTGCACTCCCCGTCCTCCGCCCTTCGGGACGAATCCCTCATGAGCGTCCGCTGGCCATTACCGCGTAGAGCGAAGCATCTGCCGGCAAACTGTTGAGAAACCGCTGGCGTGGGGCGACGGTTACGAACCGGCCAGGGTGAGCATTAACACCAGCGCCGCGACCGCCAGGCTGGCGATGGCGTAGTTCCTGCGGTGCAGATGTCGCAGGCCCATGAACCCACACACCACTCCACCCACCCAAAAACCCAGCGCCAGGAAAAGCAGGAAGCCCAGCGCCATCAGCCAACCAGGAACGCCCTCCTGGAAATGATCCAGCATCTCCTGGTTCAGCTCGGCGTAAGACTTGCCACTCTCCTGCATCTCCAGAATCGGCTCCATTTCGTCCCAGTGCATCCCCACCACCACGTTCCCGGTGATCAGACAAGCCAGGCAGGACAGGCTGAGCACCAACGCCCAAACCGCCACCGCGTTTCCCGACTTCGCCGCGACGGTTGGCGGGAACGTACCGGCCTGATCCACCTCCGAAAACCGAGCCCCCCCCGCCGGGCGGGCGGTGGGTGGATTCGCCGGAGTCTGAAAAGTCGATTCGCGCGGAGCCGCCACGGACTTCCGACAGTACGGGCAGGCCACGGCCTGACCGGCCCATTCCGGGTCAATCTCGATCGGCTGAGCGCACGCCGGACACTGAAACTGAATGGTCATGGTGGGGAAGATACCGCGAACGCGGCCCCGGTCAAATGTCCGCGCAGCGCCTACGCGGTAAGCATGAGCCAAGGCGAGTCGGTGCTGCGCTCAGCCCCGGGCATCAGAAGACGAACCGCGAGTGCGTCAGGAATCGAACCGCAACCGTGAGGGAGCGACCGAAGGCAAGCCCTGCGCTTCATTCCCTCGCCCACTTCGTTGTCGGTCCAGCCTGGAGTGTAACCCCTTGTGGGTGACGTACCGGTGTTTCTCGTCACCCACAAGGGGTGACGCTACACTTATGATCGCTACGGGAGACTGGACCGACAGCCCCTACTTCGGAGGGTCTCGCCCCTAATCCTCGATAAGGGTCTCTCGCACCGCGGTGTTGAGGATGTCGTTGATGAAGCTCGCGGCACTGCTGCGGGCGGCTTTGTTGACGAATCCGGTATCGCATCCGAGGCTGGTCATGGTCAACAGCAAAGCGAAACTGAGGACCACGGCAAATCGAAGGTTTCTGGCCATCATTAGCAACTCCTTATCGGTCTCTGGGGTTATCGGAAGTCCACGCCCCGGCGTTTAGCCCGGATTATTCATGCCATCCGGAGGCTGGCGAGCACGGTGAAGAACTCAAAGGAAGTGGATTGAACGCAGAGACGCTGAGGACGCAGAGAGGACGGAGTATGGAGAAGAAGAACCCACATGCGACCGTATCCACCCTGTCAGAAGGTGCCTCGGCGCAATCCGGTCGTAATCTCTTGCTGAGTAGCACTCTGCGCTCTCTGCGTCTCTGCGTTCAGGAATGATCCGGGTTAGCGCTACTTGCCCGGCAAAGCCTCCCGGCAGGTTGCGGATAGACCTGTCGAGAACGCCACGCATCACGCACCACGAACCTGGGACCGCAACATGTAAACACGCCGCTCACGTCCATGCCGGACACGGCCGGGGTTGACGGCGTTCTGAGGCTCCGGTCCAATGCCCTCGCGAGGTCGAACGGACACGCAACGGTGAGGTGCCCAGGGATGGACAAGTGGGAGATAGCCCGATCGACCGGGGTCTGTTCGGTCAGCGGACAGCCGCTCACGGAGGGTGATGAGTACTATGTGGTCCTGTTCGAGGAGGGGGAGACCTTCCGCCGGGCGGACTACTCCGTAGACAAGTGGGACGGTCCACCGGCGGATGCGTTCTGCCACTTCAAGAGCCGCATCCCCGAGAAGAAGACCAAGAAGCGCCTGCTGGTCGACAACGACCTGCTGATCAACTTCTTCACCCGGCTGGCGGAAGAGGAGGATCCGGCGCGTCAGCGTTTTCGCTTCGTGCTCGCCCTGATTCTGATGCGCAAACGGTTGTTGCGCTACGAGGAAACCAATCGGGCCGGTGAACAGGAACTGTGGCGCATGCGCCTGGTGAGGGACCATAGCATCCACCAGGTGCTGAACCCTCATCTGGCCGACGACCAGATCGAGAGCGTCTCCGCCCAACTAGGGGCCATCCTGCACGGAGACATGGGCGAGTATCCCGAGCCCGAAGAAGCCGCCGACTCAGCAGAAGAACCTCAGGAGGTCGAGGATGCGTAGGCGCGCCGCCCCACTCGGTCTGCTGGTTCTGGTGGCGGGCTGCCCGACCGATCCCCGGCTCGAGCCGCTCGAACCCCTGCCCGTAGATCAAGCCGTGGCCCTGGTGAACGCAAACGCTGCGGGATTGGCCGGCGGATTCAAGGCGACCGGTCCGGTGGACGGGCGTTTCGACGATGCCCAGGGCAACCCGCGCCGCTTCGGGTTCAACGGCAAGCTGCTGGTAGTACCCCCCTACCACCTGCGCTTCGATGTTCAGAACGCATTCGGACGCTCGGAGTTCCTGGCGGGCTCCAACCCCGAGTTCTTCTGGTTGCACGCGGAACGCGATGCGGACACCCTGCGCTACGGACGGCACGCCACCCCGGATGCTGAACGCGCCCTCGAACTGCCGTTGCGGCCGGACTGGCTGCTCGAAGGACTGGGGCTAAATGCTCTGGCGGTGGACGGGGCCGGCAAGGGCAGCCCCGTCCAGATCATCGAGCCGGATCGTCAGCGCCTGCTGTTCGTGTCCCTCGACGAGGAAGAACGGGCCACCATCCGCAGAGAGTACTGGCTTTCGCGTTACGCACCGCGCCTGATCGAGCGGGTGGTCTTCCGCGACTCGATAGGCGTCGAGTTGATGCACTCGGAGCTGAGCGACTACCGCCAATCGGGTGACGACGGCGCGCTACTGCCGCACCGCATTCGCCTGGACTGGCCGGCGCAGGGCGCCTGGATCGAGTTCCAAGCTCGGCGTTGGCAGAAGCGAGCGGAACTCACTCCGGAGCATCCCGCGTTCGAGTTGCTCCCCTGGGATAAGTTGACTGGGCGCTACGGTCGGGTGGTCGACGTGGACAGCGGACGGATCTCCGGCGCCGAATTGTCAGCCCCCCCTCCGTAGACAACCGCCCCTGGGCGAATCCGGTCCGCTGAGGAACCGTGCTGCCAGACAACCCTGTTACCGAGGTGTCTCATTCACGCAGTTGGCTTATGCACGATCCCGGGAATCGCGGTCGGCCTGTTCCTGGCCACCACTCCCACTGCCCGGACGGACCCATTCGGTGTCGCCGGAAACCGGGAGATCGTCTGGGTCTACCAGGTGCAGCCCTCATCTTCCGCCAGTGGGGATCTGCTGCGCTTCTGCTTCAGGCAACGCGAATCCGGTTCGTCACGGTTCCTCCCGCTTCAGCAAGACGAGACCGGGGGATCGCCGGAGCGCGTAGCGGTGCGGGGCACGCAACTGCACGTCTTCTTTGCGGATGGAACCCACCTGCGCCTCGCCCCAGTTCCACCCGACGTCGTTCAACCGCGGAGCAACACGTTCTGGGAGTTGAAGCTGCCCGATTCCTCCGTCCCCCTGGCAGTCGCCGGTGATTCCGTAAGTGGCGTGCTCTATGCCGTGGTACCCGGACGAGTTGCCGCACTGCTCACGGACGAGCCCCCCGACGAACCGGATACGAAGAACGAAGAACCGACTTCCGCACCCTCGGTAGACGACGCATCCGCCCCCGACGAGATACAAGCAGCTTCGGAGGGCAACCAGGAGGAGGCATCATCCTGCTGGCTGGTGCGCTACGCGCGCGGGCGCTGGTGGCGGACCTGCTCGATACCCGGGCTGGCCGATGAGCCGGGGGCCTGCCTACTGGCTGCTGAGGACGGCGTGGTGGACCTGTACTTCTCCGACCCGGGCGATGACCTCACGGTGTACTCCACGCAGCTGGAAGGCGATGCATGGTCCCCGGTCGGGCGGGTCGGTGAAGTCGCGTGGTCGCAGGTCGCGGCGTGTGGGATCACCGCGGGGCAGGCGGTGTTGATCCTCCGGCACAACGCGACCCTCACCGCCGTCACCCGAGAACCGAACGGCTGGGTGGAGACCGATCCGATCCCCCCCCCGCCGACGGCGACGGCGGCTGGTCCTCCGACCCTGACCAGCTCGACGCCGCCCTGGCTGGCTCTGCCATCGTCGTCGCGTGGCTCGACGAATCCGGAGCACCGCATGCCGGATTGTGGACTCTCGCCGGCGCCGTCGCGGATGAGCCCACGACAATCAAGGCCCTGACCAACCCCGCCGACTCTCCGATCGACCTCCAGATACTGGACGCCGTGCCTTTCATCCTGCTGACCGCGGCGATGATCTTCGTCATTGCTCGGCGTCGTCAGAACATCGCGGAGGAGGTCATTCTGCCTGACGGACTGGCTCCCGCAGCCCACGGCCGCCGAGTGACCGGCTTCCTGCTGGACGCCGTGATTACCGCTCCCGCGACCTACGCCATCATGGCAGCGTGGTTCAGACACATCGGTCCGGACAGTGACCTGGAGGGGAATGTTGGCACCGCCCTAGCCCTGCACTCCTGGGAGCTGTACTGGCGATGGCTAACAGCCTTGGCGGTCTACATCGCCTATCACATTCTGTTCGAAGGGCTACGCGGAGCCACACCTGGAAAGATGATCGTGGGATGCCGCGTGGTCAACGAGCACGGGCAGCGCTGCAGCCTGGGTGCGATCGTGGTGCGCAACGTCCTGCGGGTAGTAGAGTTCTTCCCCCGCTTCGCCGTGGCCCCGATCCTCGTCCTCGTGATTCTGACCCGCAACCGCCAACGCCTGGGCGACCTGGCCGCCCGTACGGTCGTCGTGGAACGCCGCGACCCCAACGGAACCACCGCAAACCCGCCCAGGAGCTCAGACCCCGGGAATCCGTAGAGTCGCGCAAACGTCCGTCTTTGCGTCCCCGCACAGCCGGATCGGCCCACTGACTCATCTGCAAACAGGGGGTGATTCCTGGTGGCAGCCCCCGTCTCCGGTTGCTACAATAGGGTAGCTTCGATTCGTCTTCTCTGGGGTGGGGTGACACACCATGAAGCTTGCAGGAACAGGAAGCGGGCGTGCGCGTTCCGCGTTCACGCTGGTAGAGTTGCTGGTCGTCGTCTCGATTATCGGACTGCTGGTATCGATTCTGATACCGACGCTCTCCAAAGCACGGGAGCAGGCTCGGTCCATCAAGTGCTTGGCGAATCTGCACGGGTTCAGCGTCGCGACGATGACCTACGCGACGGACCAGAACGACTTCCTACCCGGGCCGCTGCACCCGGCGGTCGTAAGAAACACCGAACGCGCCGGAGTCACCCAACAGGACCGCAAGAAGTCCCTGGCGTGGCTACTGCGACCATACTTCGGCTCCGGATCGGCAGTCAATCAAGCCAGCAAGCAGGCTGATGAATTCAGCACCTGCCCCACCGCGCCGTTCGTAGCCCCGGACGAGGATTTTGGTGGAGTCAAGGGAGTTCCCTTCAGCTACTCGGTGAACTCCTTCGGTCCGCTGAACTGCCCGATGAGCAGCTCCGACACCGGGGCACAGTGGTTCCACACTGACCCTCCGTACTACTTCGGGTGCTGGTACTACTACGACGACTGGCCGGACAGCTCCGCCATGGCCAGCTACTACTATGCCCGCATGTGGAAGCCCAAGAACATCGCCCGGATCCGCATGGCCAGTGCTGAGTGGTCCGTCGGCGACGCCTGGTATCGCCGAGTAAAACCGGGGGCAACGCGCCCGGGCACAGTCCGCGACCGCGAGGTATTGGGAACCTTCCCTTCGGTGGACTCGGGCAGCCCGCTGCCCTCAATGCCCTTCCACGGCGTGTCCAGCTCGGATGCCCGAGCGACCAGGCACACCAGCGCCCCAAACGGCGTCCTGCCAAAAATCCCCTTGAAGGGATGGACCAACTTGGCGTTCTTCGACGGCCACGCGGAATCGTTCTCCGGAACGTGGCTGCGCAAGGGCGAGGGGGGAACGATCAATGCGTACTGGGACATCTTCCAGGGCAAACGGTCGCACTACGGCTGCCCCTAGCTGGCCTATTCAAACCGCTCTGGCCATTCCCAGTTCGATAGGCTTGCGAGCAACTCACGATCGGTGACCTCAAACTTCAGCGGCGTGATGGCGACGTAGCCGTCGAGCACTGCGCCGGTATCGGTATCGACATGATCCTCGCGCTCCGGCAGGGCGCCCTCCAGCCAATAGAGCTTCCTGCCGCCGGCGTCGGTCTGCCGGCGATAGCGCGCTCCGACGGGAACAACGCTCTGCGGGCGGACCCGCACACCCCGCGGCCAGCCCGAGTCCAGCGCGGGGATGTTCACGTTCACGCAGCTTCCTACCGGCGGAGAGCCGGCGGTGTAGGTCTCGAAGATCCTCCGGGCCACCGCTCCGGCGCGCTCGTAGCGCATGACTTCGGAGACTTCGAGCGAGATGGCCATCGACGGTACCCCGAAGAAGATCGCGCTCTCCGCGGCGGCGGCCACGGTCCCGCTGTAGCGCTGGAAGACGCCCGTGTTGATGCCTCCGTTGATCCCGCTGACCACGAAGTCGGGCGGCTGATCGAGCAGCTCGAGCATGGCCAGCTTCACGCAATCGGCGGGGCCGCCACTGATCGCCCAACCTCCGAACTCATCCCGTATCCGCACCCGCTGAACCGCCACCGGAGCCTGTACAGTAAGAGCATGCCCGGCGCCGGAGTGCGACCTCTCCGGAGCCACCACGACAACCTCACCCAGATCCGCCAAAGCCTGGAACAATGCGTCGATTCCCGGCGCCAAGATACCGTCGTCGTTGGTCAGCAAGATGCGCATGGCAGGGTTCATCCGTTGTCGGCGTAGGTTCCACTCAGCAGATGGGATCGTGTCGGCACCGTGCGGCTGCCCGCAAGCAGGGACCAGGCAGCAGGTATCCTCAGCGGCGCTAGCCCAGCGGGGTCCGCTCAGCGAAGGACGTGGGCGAGAAGCGGAACTCTCTCGCGGGCTATCGGCCTCTGCAACCCCGGCCAGCACCTCTGAACCCCAGAACAGGCTGATGAGAGATCGAGCTTCTATGTCGGCGGGGGAAGGGGTACAATGCTATCAGGGGTGCCCACCAGGAGGAGGAGTGGGAAGCGCACGCCTTGTGAACGCTAGCTCCAGGCGAGGATGAAACATGTCCGATACCGGTCCGGTTGGTCGTGGACGCAAGGCCTGCGTCGGCGCATCAGCACGCTACGTGCTCGTAGCCGCCGTGGTTCCGTTGCTCTGGGCGACGTTGGGCTACGGCCAGATCACCATGACCGCCTCCTTCGACCACGGGGCTCTCGACCTCGCGGGCACAACCATCACCCCAACCGACATCATCCTCGGACCGCGGACCGACATCTACATCAGCCGGTGGATCTACTGCCGCGCCTCGGGGCTGCTGGGGTTGGACCCGGAGTTTCGCATCTCCAACGCTCACATCGCCGGCTACTCTCTGGGGGACGGTCATCGCTACGTGTTCAGCTACAATCAGTACGACTGGCAGTTCTTCGACAACGGGGAGAACCGCGACGGTTACTACCGGTTCAGCAACGACACCCCCTTCAGCCAGGACAGCGTGTGGCTGGCGTACGCTCTGCCTTACCCCTGGGCGGCAACTGAGAACCACATCAACGACGTTGGCTCCAGCCCGTGGGTGAGCCCGACGCCCAGCGCAGACGCCGGCCTGGTGCTAGGGCTGTCCAACGACGGAACCCTGACCGATCTCGGACGAGCGGTACCTCAACTCGACGTGTACGGGTACAAGATCAGCGACGCGTCAGCTCCGGGACCCAAGACCGTAGTCGTGTTCACCACGGGCAATCATCCCAATGAAACCCCAGGAACGTACACCTTCGAGGGAGCGGTCGATTTCCTGCTGAGCGCGGACGCCCGGGCGGCGGAACTGCGCGAGGTGGCGGACTTCTACGTATACCCGAACTGCAATCCGGACGGGCGCTGGGCCGGGCACGCCCGCAGCAATCCCGAGAATCCCAACATCGATCACAACCGCGACTGGGACGATCCGGTGCTCTTCACCGACCTGGCTGTGCTGACCACCGCGATGAAAGCCGACACCAACAGCAGCGCCGACTACTTCTTCGACTTCCACGCATTCAACAACAACACCAACGTCGCCATCTGGATCTACGCCGAGCACAGCGACAGCGACTTCGTCGCCGCCCTCGCCACCCAAGAGCCTACCATGCAGTTCATGATCGGAAGCTCGCCCCCGGATTCACCCGGCGTGTCCAGGCACTGGGCCCACAGCCCAGCCGGACTGAACGCAGAGTTCACCTTCACTCCGGAGACCGGCTTCCTGCCGGGCTGGCAGGCGGATGACTACCGCGCCCTGGGGGAGAGCTATGCCCTCGCCCTCCATGACGCCCTCTTGAACCCCGGCTGCGATGAGGTAAACACCTCGGGCGTCACGGTGTATGAGGACGGTTTCGATGCGGGCACCTCGGGGGTCCACTGGGATCTGTTCACCTCGTCCGACGACTTCACCGCCGACTTCGGTTTCGACTACAGCGCCCACGGTATTCCCCCGGCGCCGAACTCCGTCGGCGGCACGACCATCGGAGCCAAGTTCACCGTCAACAACAACGACGCCGATCCCGGAACAGAAGCGCTCAGCGCCTACCCCCTCGGCGTGAGCTTCGGCGACGAATACGCCCTGAAGTTCGATATGTGGATCAACTACAACGGAGGCTCTGGAGGGGGCACCGGATCGACCGAGTTCATGCTGGCCGGCATCAACCAGGCGGGTACGCGGGTGAACTGGCCGGAGAATCCGGCAAGCGACGGAATCAGCTTCGCGGTGAGTGGAGAAGGCGACGCGGAGACCGACTATCGCGCCTATGAAGAAGACAACCTCTTCTCGGTGGGCTCAGGCGTATACGCCGCCGGAAGCATGAACAGCTCCGCACCTTTCTATCAGTCTCTCTTCACCAGCCCGACCTACGAAACGCCGGGCTCGCCGGGGAAGCACTGGGTCGAAGTCGAGATCCGCCAGGCGAGCGGTGAGCTTCAGTGGCTGCTCAACGGCACCGTCATCGCCACGATCCCGGACCCAGCCTACACTTCCGGCAACGTGATGATCGGGTACTACGACGGCTTCGCATCCATCGCCTATCCGGGGGAGGACAACTTCATCATCTACGACAATGTGCGCGTAATCCAGTTGACCGAGTCGGACTGCAACTCGAACGGGATCGCGGACGTATGTGAAGTCGTCGATGGCGGCGACTATGATGCCGACGAAGACATCGACCTGGATGACCTGGCCGCACTGATCGACTGCCTCTCCGGCCCGGATGTCGCCCCGGTCCCTGCCGAACCGACCTGCGCCCACCTTTGCCTGGCTGCGTTCGACTTCGACGACGACCAGGATGTGGACCTGCGGGACTACGCGGAGTTTCATGCCATCTTTGACGCGCTCCCGTAACAGCGCTGTGCTATCGAACGAGGCGAATGAGCGCAGAGTCGCGGCGGGTGGCATGGGCAAACTTGTTTGCCCGTGCGTCATCGGCACGCTGCACGGGTAATACGCATCACAGTTGAAGCTCGCGCGGAGCCAATCAGAGCCGCGACCGTCAGGGAGCGGTTCTTGGCGCGATTGCGCAGACCGGCTCCCATACGGTCATGGCTCTGGCCGTGCGAGCTGTAAGTGGAACGCGTATAAACGCGGAGTCGCGGGGGAACGCCAAAACAACTGGAGCGCCCCCGCACGACCAAAGAGCCCCCGCACGGCCAGAGAGCCCCCGCACGACCAGAGAGCCCCCGCACGACCAAAGAGCCCCCCGCACGACCAGAGAGCCCCCGCACGACCAAAGAGCCCCCCGCACGACCAGAGAGCCCCC
>JAAEQG010001550.1 GCA_024231775.1 bacterium | reverse complement strand
TGGCGAATCCGTCAGTCAATCGAGTGCTGGACGATCGCCGAGCCGACCGACCACCTAGACCCCCGCGACGCTCAGGAGTAGACTACGGGCCCCGGTCTGGAGTTCACAATGAAGACTACTCGAGTTCTGGGGTTGGCGCTCGTGGCGGTTGCTGTCGGGTAGCCGGCATCTTCAACGTTGGCCGGCCACCGCGCTCCGTCGTGGCGAGCTCGCGGGGCTCAATCTGATTAGAGGTGTATTGGCTTCGCTGCCCCTACCTGGTAGCCTCCTGGAATGGCTGAGCACCCGGTAGCTGGCGTGGACTATCCGGCAAGATGGCGGGATTTCCTGGCTTGGTTCCCCGACGATGCACACTGCCTTGCCTATCTTGAACGTCTGCGTTGGGGTACCGGGTTTGCCTGCCCGCGATGCGGTGGTCAATCCGCCTGGCAACGAGGCGACGGTCTGCGACGTTGCTCGGACTGCCGCCACACGACGTCTGTGACGGCGGGCACCACCTTCCACCTGACTCGAACACCGTTGACGACCTGGTTCGCGGCCGTGTGGTACATCACGAACCAGAAGAACGGCGTCAGCGCCCTTGGTCTCCAGCGGGTTCTCGGCATTGACTACAGCACCGCCTGGACGTGGTTGCAGAAGCTGCGGCGTGCGATGGTCCGCCCCGGTCGGGATCAGCTGTGCGGTACGGTCGAGGTAGACGAAACCTACGTTGGTGGCCCCGAAAAGGGCGTTTTCGGGCGAGAAACCGAGACCAAGAGCATCGTGGTCGTTGCGGCGGAGGAGAATGGGCGCGGCATCGGGCGCATCCGTTTGGCAAGAGTCCACGACGTGTCTGCCGGCAGCTTGATTCCGTTCGTAGAGGAAGCCATCCAACCGGGCACGAAGGTCCACACCGACGGGTGGGCCGGCTACGACGACCTGCGTGCGAAAGGATATCGACACAGGGTCACAAACATCAAGCGCAGCGAGAAGCTTGCCCACGAACTCATGCCCCGAGTCCATCGAGTCGCGGCACTCCTGAAGAGGTGGATCCTCGGCACGCATCAAGGTTCTGTCAGTGACAAGCATCTGCCGTACTACCTCGACGAGTTCACCTTTCGTTTCAACCGGCGGCACTCGAAAGCTCGCGGCATGCTCTTCTACAGACTGCTCCAACAGGCCGTGCAGGCCGATCCTGCGCCGTACGCCGCCATCGTGCGCGAGAACGCTCCGTAGCCGGGGCAGCGAACCCAATACCCCCTTTCTGCTGAATTCGC
>JAAEQG010001549.1 GCA_024231775.1 bacterium | reverse complement strand
GCCGCGACGAGGGCGTGCTTCACCCCGCCGGCGACTATCGTGCCGAGGGGTTTGTTCAACCCGGGGACTCGAGGTCGCTGGCCCTTGCGCTCGCCGTAGCTGGTCTGAATCAAGGTTGGGGCCACAAACGCGAGCTCACCACGATGAGCGGCTGTGATAGTCCTCACCGGTTCATCGATGCCGTGTACTCGGCTGTCCCCCTGGTGTGTCACTGGGATGATGAACGGGTCGCCTGTCTCGATGACGTACCGCCTGATGCCCGCGGCGATCCTGCGCATTGTTGCATCAGCCAGTGGTCGAGGGCGTTCGAATATGCTGGGGCAAGGGAGGCTCCAGTCGATGATCCGCGCGGCCGGGATCCAACCCTCCGGGCGGGCGTCCCCGTGTGTGGGCTCCGGCCAGACGATCGGGGCGTTGTCGGTGCGAGCGATCAGGAACAGACGCTTCCTGGTGGTCGGCGTGCCGTAGTCCGCGGCGACCAGCGATCGGAACTCGACGGTGTAGCCGAGGTCGGTGAGCCTGCTGACCCATTTTCTGAAGGTCTCGCCGGCGTGTTGCTTATCCGGAGTGCCGTCCGGGAGGAGTCTTCCCCAGCTTTTAAACTCCTCGACGTTCTCCAAAATGATGACTTTCGGGCGGACCCGCTTCGCCCACCGGATAACCACCCAGGCGAGCCCGCGGATCTTCTTCTTTCGCGGCTTGGCACCCTTGGCGCGACTATGGTGGGTGCAGTCCGGCGAGAACCACGCGAGCCCCACCGGTCGCCCACAGCACGCTTCCCGGGGATCCACCTTCCAGATGTTCTCGATGAAGTGCTTGGTCTCCGGGTGGTTCGCCTTGTGCATGGCGATCGCCTTGGGATCGTGATTGATGGCGATATCG
>JAAEQG010001548.1 GCA_024231775.1 bacterium | reverse complement strand
TCCAACGTCGGAAAAGTGCGGTTCAGATCCGCGATGCGCCCACCCAGGTGATCGCCCTTTTCCACCAAATGAACCGGGAAACCGGCGTCCGCCACGTCGAGGGCGGCCATCATCCCGGCAATGCCTCCGCCGATGACAACGGCTCCCGGCGTGACGTCCACCTCGCGCTCCTCCAACGGTTCCAACAGGGCCGCCTTGGCCACCACCGACGCGACCAGCCACTTGGCCTTGCCCGTCGCCTCCCCCCGGTCATCGTGCACCCACGAACACTGCTCGCGGATGTTCGACATCTCCAGGCAGTAAGGATTCAACCCCGCCTGCTGCGCCGCCCCCCGAAAAGTCGGCTCGTGCATTCGAGGCGAACAAGAGGCCACCACCACACCGTTCAGCCCCAGTTCCTCAATGTCCTGCTGGATGAGCCCCTGCCCGGGGTCAGAGCACATGTACACATAATCGCGCGCCACGACGACGCCCGGCAGGGTTTCCGCAAATTCGCGCACCTGCTCCACGTCCACGTTGGCGGAAATATTCACACCACAGTGACAAACGTACACACCACTACGAGCTTCTGATTCCATATTCTGGTCC
>JAAEQG010001547.1 GCA_024231775.1 bacterium | reverse complement strand
GTAGCCGGGCATGGGCACCCGCGGCATGGTCGTCATATTCCCAGCCGCGTCGTAGGCGATGTCCGCGTCGGAGGTGTCGTCGGCGCCTTCGAGCGAGACGATCTCGTTGGCGAGGTTGGTATTGCGGTCCTGCGTCTCGCCGTTAACGGTGGTCGAGTCCCAGTTACCCACGGCATCGAGGTCCCAAGTCTGCTCGACGCGCCCGCCTTCGAGCCCGTTGTAGGCGTAAGCGGAACCGGTCATGACATCGTCGCCGTCCTCATCCCCGTAGGCCCCAACGACCAGCCTGTCGGCCCGCAGTGCCAAGCGCAGGTCAGGGCGATCCGCCGGACCTCGCGCGCCAAAGGACGCTTGCGGAACACCCGTGTGCGACGGAGCTTTCCGACAGGCAGCAACCATATCCGAAGCCTATCCCCCGCACCCGAGCGGGTCAATCACTGGCACCATTCGCCCCCCAGAATACATGGGACAAGGGAGCCCAGAAATCCCCGCCCTGTTGCACTTCGGATGCGAATGCGCCCACGCCTTTTCAAGAACTACTCATCCGCCAAGTTGACGCAGAGCCAAATCTTTGCGGTAGCCAGCCATGACCCATCAAACCATGCGGCGCAACTGTTCCAGATACGCAGGGGG
>JAAEQG010001546.1 GCA_024231775.1 bacterium | reverse complement strand
GGCCCGAAGCCCTTCGGTGCGGAGTCGAAGGATCTGGGGTGGGAGGAAGATCGCCCCCCAAACCCAGTGCTGTGAATCATATGCCGATGATTTGTGGGGCAGGCATCCTGCCTGCCGGGCGGGGGTGGGAGGAAGGTCGCGAGCAGGAACCGGCCACCAGGGATCTTGTCGGCACCCGCGTCAGGGTGGTCAGAACTCGGTCGGCGCTATGATCCTTCTCATCCGCTCTGGCTACGGGCTGCCAGAAACCCTGCGACGCTCCGTGGCGGGCGAGTGGGCTCGTGCTCGTGCGGTCGGCCTCGGCCTGGGTGACCGTCTGCCCCTCGCTTGAGCAATCTCCTTCAGCCGGTCCGGGTCCGCATTGAGGAGCCGAAGAAGGTTGGCCATCGACCGGCTCACCCAGACAGTGCCGGCTTCGTACTTCTGAAACGACTTCGGGCTGGCCCCGAGGAGTTGCCCCGCTGCCCTCTGGGACAGACCGAGCTTTTCTCGGATGGCCCGCACCTCCTTCGGCGTCAAGATGCCATCAAGATCGGCCTTGAGCCGAATGAACACCTCCTCGCTTACCGCTGCGTCCGCCCCGTCGAACACGACCTCCTCGCACTGGGAGCAGTACCAGCCGGGCTGTTCTACCGTCTTGGTCACGTCCTTATACTCAACGGTGTCAGTACGAACGTCTCGAACCATGTCTCCCCCGCAGGAATGGCACCTGATGGTCTCTGCCATGGTCTATTTCTCCTTGAGGGACAGGAGCAGAAACTCCGTGACCCGGTCGTCTGTGAATTTGACATAGAGGATCATCTCGCCCCAGGGCACGTGGTAAACATCCTGCCAACTCGTATGGTCGGCGTAGAAAGTCATCGACTTGTAGAAGTGGGCGCGCCGCATGCTCTGCACTCGATGATCATCGCCCTCGTGAACCCATGGCATCGTTCCGGGCGGTCCGAGTGATACGGAGCGCATCCAGTGTGGAGAAACGCTCACGGAAGGCCGTCAGGCTGTGATGTGGCTTGCGCTTCTCCATGCCGTCATGGTGACACCTTCAAGGCGCCACGTCAAGGGACGACGGTCGACGAGTCGACGAGTCGACGATCCGCCCGACACCGAGGACCCGACGAGTCAGCGACCGCACCGTCCTTGGAGGCATCCAAGTACCTCGCGCCAGCTACCAGGGTTGGCGGGTACCATGCAGCACCTTGTGTTGCT
>JAAEQG010001545.1 GCA_024231775.1 bacterium | reverse complement strand
CATTGATCTCGAGGTGATGATCCCGCGACAACACGTTCAGCGAGTCGCGGTCCGGGGCTTTCAGCACGTCCCTCGCGGCCTCGGGAAGGCCTGCATACAGCCGGTTAACGGCAAGCAGCGATAGGAGGAAGGCGGCCAACTCACCGGTCCGGTCGAGCGCGCCAACACGGTCGCGAAACCTCACCGCGAACGCGTTGAGCGACTCGCCAGCGCGCCATTCGAAGAAGCGCTGGACCATCAGGATGTTGCCACGTCCCACATCCGGAGGTGCCCCGCCGGTGCGGGCCTGGAACCAGGCGGCGAGCATATCCTGGTGGTCGTTGTCTAGCCGATCGTCGAGGAGCCACCTTTCGAGCGCAACATCCCCGCCAAGCTCACGCTCCGTCGTTGTGGCCTGCTCGCTCGGCCCGCAAGTGAGCACGAGCGGAACTCGGTCCGCCTCGTCGCGAAGCTGTTCGACCTCGTCAAGCGCCTCCCGCCATTCACCCATCGCCGAGCCCAGGGCGCCAGGAGCAAAAGGGTCGTCAACGCAAACCACAGGCTGCGCGCCCGCACGGCAAGCGCGCACTGCCCATGCCATCGCCCTCTTCAGGAGGTGGGTTCGATTGCCAATCCACAGCATTGGACCGACACCGGCCTGGCCCAGGCGGGCCATCATCTGGAGGAGGAGTACGCTCTTTCCGCTCCCGGAGCGACCGGTGATCCAGAACGCCGGCAGGCGCCGCAGACGATCGGACCCGAACGGATCGGCCGCAAGCCATGCCAGGAAGGCGCCCACCACTGGCTCGACCTGCCAGCCTCGGGGCGCGAAGTAGCCATCGGTCAGGTTTCGCAGGCGGGGCTGCTCGCCGATCAGGTAGTTCCCCTGGACGACGCTTTTGGGCTCAGCAAGGGTCGAGGGCACGATGCTGACTCCTGCGGCGAGCTGCTCCTGGGACCGCGACACCTCGGTCAGCGCCGCGAATAGCTCGGTACCGATTTTCTCGGAGTTGGATACCCCCTGAATCAATTTCGCCGTCCAGCGCTCGGCGAAGGCCAGAGGGTCCATCGCTCGAGTGTGTTGGACCAGGTCCTCGACCACATCACGCAGCGGGTGCGGGTCAGTCGTCACCCTCACCTTGTCGCGGAAACGGCGCACGGGGTCCAGTGGACTGGGCGTTGCCGGGGTCCAGGCAAGAACAGCGCGCTGGACGTTCTTCAGGTCCCACTGGGCGCACCGCACCTCGTAGGTCACACGATTGGCGAGCGACGGCGTCTCCTTAGCCGCGACCTGGCAGATCGTCCACAACTCCTCAAGGGCCTTACGGATGCTACCGGATGTTCCGGTCAGCTTTACCTGGGTGATCGTCCAGCTGCCGTCAGACCTCGGTTCAGCGATATCTGAAAGCGCTTCGACGATCGGCCCGACGGACTGTGGGGCCTGGGCCCAGGCTCGGACGGCATCCCGCAATGCCGACTGGAACTGAAACCAGAACCCGCGGATCGAGACTGGTCCCCCACGTGCCCGGTTG
>JAAEQG010001544.1 GCA_024231775.1 bacterium | reverse complement strand
GGCTGATTTCGGCGTCGCGCAGAGCATGGAGGATCGTGGACCGGACCGGCTCGGCATGTTCCAGAATCTCCTCACTATCCGCTATGGCATCCTGCATTATCACCCAGAACCAGACAGCGGGATCCCCGGCCCAGTCGTTGTCCAAGGCAAATCGAATCTCGGTGACGTAGGTGGGGCGCTCGATGGTCGCCAACACTGCCTCGATCTGTTCTTCTTCGGACATCGCAGCCTCCAGACGTGGTTCCACGGCGGGCAAGGAGCCCACAACAAAAATTCTAGCATGCCCTCGCCCCGGCTGGACGGTCTGGACGGTCTGGACGGTCCTTTTCAGCCGGGGAACCCATTTCCCGAGCTTTCGGGCCATGGAAGCAGGGATGCTGTGGAGAGAGCATGGAGAGAGTAGGGAATCCCACGCCGGCCCGCCGCCTGCCACCATCAACCGCCACAAACGGCGACGCTGACGAGGGCGGGTCAGCTGCGGACAGGGCGACTGCCACGCT
>JAAEQG010001543.1 GCA_024231775.1 bacterium | reverse complement strand
GGTGCGCCACCGTCTGCGGAGGTAGTGGAGGGAAGGGGACTGGCCAAGGGGAACACGGAGCAGCAAACCAGGAGCCGGACGCAGAACCGGGAACGCCTGCAACATGCGCTGAACCGTGTACGGCAAGCAGCAAGTAGAGACAGGAGTGTGCGGTTCACCACGCTGTGGCACCACGTATACGACGTCGACAGACTGCGAGAGAGCTACTTCGCCCTGAAGCGGGATAGCGCGGCGGGAGTGGACGGAGTGACGTGGAAGGAGTACGGGAAGGATCTGGAGCAAAGGCTGCCGGACCTGTCCGAACGCCTGAGACGCGGCACGTACCGAGCGAGGCCGGTAAGGCGAGTCTACATCGCCAAGGAGGACGGCAGGCAGCGCCCGATCGGGGTTACGACGCTAGAGGACAAGCTGGTCCAGCGGGCAACCACGCAGGTGCTGAACGCAGTCTACGAAGTCGAGTTCAAGGGGTACTCGTACGGATTCCGACCAGGCCGGAGCCAGCACGATGCGCTGGACGCGGTGGCAGTGGGAATCGAGCGACGAAAGGTGAACTGGGTGCTGGACGCAGACGTAAGTGGTTTCTTGGACCCGGCGACACACTACACACCAATTGTGGCAAGCTCTTGCGGGGGTGAGAAATCGTAGATGAGGTCAATGGATTCTCCTCTTTTGCTGGGTGAGCGCCAGCTCTCAGCGGCGGCCTTTACAGGTTGCAACACCGAAAACCGCCATCATTTCATGTCCGCGTAGGCCGACCCAGGCCGTTTCGAGAGGCAAGAAGTGTCGACCTTCCGCGGCAATTATGCCATGGCGATGTGGTTGTTGGCAAGAGTGGGGCTTGTCGGCTTTTCGGATGCGATATTGGCAGTCTGAGATTGGTGGGTTGCAGCCGATTCTGCAACTGTTTCCGGCAATCTGATCCGCGCTGATGGCAAGCCGCCCCTACGCCTGGGGTTGAAACCCCAGGCTATACGACCGCGCCCCTCAGGGCGCCTCAGTATTCTTAAACCCGTATCTGGGGTTAAAACCCCAGGCTGTACGACTGCGCCTTCAGGGCGCGTTCGGGGAAAGTCGGCCTCCCAAAGCCAAGCGTCAGATCAGAGCTTTGAGGTGTGCGGATGCCTCCGGCTGTCAGGCTGAACTCAGGTTTGCGTTTTACCCCGAAGGGGTTGTACCCATCAGCCCAGGGTAAGGGCAGCGCAACCCTGGGTTACGGGGGAAATGGATCATACCCTGAAAGGGTTTCACAAAACGTGCCCCGCCCTCGAAGAAAG